>CAYNWR010000154.1:0-6555 GCA_964400915.1 uncultured Burkholderiaceae bacterium | reverse complement strand
GACAGATCCTTGTCGCCGCTGGAGATCACCACCTCGATGCCCTGCGCCGCCGCCATCCGGGCCAGCGTGCCGATCACGTCGTCGGCCTCGATGCCCGCGATGTCCAGCACCGGCCAGCCGGCCAGGCGCATCACCTCGTGGATGGGCGCGATCTGGGCACGCAGGTCATCGGGCATGGGCGCCCGGTTGGCCTTGTATCGCGGGTAGATCTCGTCGCGGAAGGTCGGGCCGGATGCATCGAACACACACGCCCCCCAGCGCGCGGGGTGGTCACGCCGCAGGCTCTGCATCATGTTGATGATGCCGCGAATCGCCCCGGTGGGCGCGCTGGACCGGTCGGCTGGGTCGGCGCGCAGGTCGGGCATCGCATGAAAAGCCCGGTACAGATAGCTGGAACCGTCCACCAGCAGCAGCAAGGGTCGCGTTTCGCTCATGCGCGCATTGTGCCCATGCAGCGACACCTACAATCCAGCCATGTCCCGCACATCCCCGCTCTCCCTGGTGGCCGTTGCCATGCTGCTGGTGGGCTTTTCCGCACACGCCCAGACGGTCGCTCCCGTCAACCCAGCGGCCGTGGCCGAGGCGCCGGCTCCGAAGGAGCGACGCATCCAGCGCGTGACCGTCGAAGACGCCGGTTCACGCATCGACGAGGTGCGCTACGGGGGCGAGACCCAATCGATCACCGTGCAGACACCCGGTGCCATGCCCCGCTACGACGTGATTCCGGCCCATGGGGCCAGGCAACGTCCGGCAGGTGAGCGCGACGGCGCCTCTGGATCGACGGGCAAGCGCGTCTGGACCATCGGGAACTTCTGAGGCCCGGATGGCCCTCTTTCACCTTTCTTGAACAGGCCCTGACAAGCAGGCATGGCGGTCTACACGGAAGTCCCGCCCGACGAGGCGGCAGCGCTGTTGCGGCGCCTGAACCTGGGTGAGCTCAGCGCGCTGCAGGGCATCCAGGGCGGCATCGAGAACACCAATTACTTTGCGACCACCGACCGAGGCGAGTGGGTGCTGACGGTGTTCGAGCTCCTGAGCTTCGAGCAGTTGCCCTTTTACCTGCGGCTCATGAAGCACCTGGCCCAACGCGACATCCCGGTGCCCGAACCGGCCGGGGACACAGCCGGCGAGCTGGTGCATCCCTTGTGCGGCAAGCCCGCAGCGGTGGTCAATCGGCTGCGCGGCGCCAGCGAACTTCAGCCCAACACGACGCATTGCGAACAGGTGGGTGCGATGCTGGCGCGCATGCACCTGGCGGGGCGCGATTTCCCTGCGCTGCAGCCCAATCTGCGCGCCCTGCCCTGGTGGGCCGACACCGTGCCGGTGGTGTTGCCCCACGTGCAGCCGCAGCAGGCCGCGCTGCTGCGCGCCGAACTCGCCTACCAACAACACGTGGCCACCACCAGCGCCTATGTGGCGCTGCCGCGCGGCCCGATCCATGCGGACCTGTTTCGCGACAACGTGTTGTTCGACGCTGGCCAGTTGGCCGGTTTCTTCGATTTCTACTTCGCCGGGGTCGACACCTGGCTGTTCGACGTCGCGGTGTGCCTCAACGACTGGTGTGTGGACATCGGCACGGGGCGCGAGGACGCCGAGCGGCGCGCGGCCTTTCTGGCGGCCTACCAGTCGGTTCGCCCCTTGACATCGGCCGAGCGGCACCTGCTGCCCTCGCAGTTGCGCGCGGGTGCCTTGCGCTTCTGGATTTCGCGCCTGTGGGATTTCCATCTTCCGCGCGAGGCGAGCATGCTCAAGGCACACGATCCCAGCCACTTCGAGCGGGTGTTGCGCGGGCGGATTGCCGAACTGGCAACGGCCGGCCCATCCGTTAACTGGTCGGCCTGTTAAATTCATCACGTCCGGTGCCCACAATCTCGGTGGGCGATTGAACGCAAGGATGTGGCCTGCAATCCATGGCTGCATGAGGCATGAAACTGAACATCGTTCCCGCACGTACCGGAGCCACATGGGTCCGCAACGGCATTCGCACCTTCTTCCGCCAACCGCTGGCCTTGGCCGGTCTGTTCTTCATGTTCATGATGGCGGTGTCGTTTCTGGGCATGGTGCCCGTGCTGGGCGCCGTGCTGGCGCTGTCGCTGCTGCCCGCAGCCACTTTGGGCCTCATGGCCGCCACCGCCGAGGCCGAGAAAGGCAAGTTCCCGATGCCGGCCCTGCTGATCGCGGGATTTCGCGCCAGCGCCGACCGGCGTCGCTCCCTGGTCGTGCTGGGGGCCATCTACGCCGCTTCCGTGGTGGCCATCCTGCTGGCGTCGGGTCTGGTGGACGGGGGCGGATTTGCCAGGCTGTACATGGCCGGCGGCAAGATCGATGCCCAGACCGTCAACGCGCCGGGTTTCCAGACCGCCGTCTGGTTCACCGTGGTGCTGTACATGCCCCTGTCGATGCTGTTCTGGCACGCACCGGCGCTGGTGTACTGGCATGGGGTCGCCCCACTCAAGAGCCTGTTCTTCAGCTTCATTGCCTGCTGGAGCAGCTGGCGCGCCTACCTGGTCTTCGGCCTGGCCTGGGTCTTTGTCTTGTTCCTGGGGTTTCTGGTGCTTGTCGTGTTGGCCTCGCTGGACCAGGCCATCGCGCTCAACGCCGCCGTGCCACTGGCGCTGCTGATGTCTTCGATGTTTTTCACCTCGATCTATTTCACCTACCGCGACAGCTTTTCGCAGGAGACGCCCCATGAGCCAGCACCGTCTTGACGGACGCCCGGAAGAAGAAGCCCTGTGGTTTCGGCGCCGCGGTTTCATGCAGGCCGCAGCGGCCTGGGTGTCGATGGGCGGCTGGATGGGTGCTGTGGCCCAGCAACGCTCCAACATCGTGGTCACCTCGGGCGACATCCTGGTCAATGGTGCCGCACTGGCACGCGACCAGGCGATCCGGCCGGGCGACCGTGTCGAGACCGGTCCTGGATCGGGTGCCACCTTTGTGGTGGGCAATGCGGCCTTTCAGGTGCGCGCCAACTCGCGGGTGGCCGTCGAAGGCCCTGCGGGCTCCAGCACGGTGTCCACCCTGCGCATGGCAACCGGGGCCGTGGCCAGTGTCTTCGGCAAGGGCAACAGCCGACAGATCGTCACCCCCACCCTCACGGCCGGCATCCGCGGAACGGGTGTCTACACCGAGGTCTTTGCCGAGCGCGACAACCGATCGTACTTCTGCAACTGCTATGGTGTCGTCGATGTCTCTTCGCGGGGCGAGGCTGTTGTGTCCGAATCGGTCTATCACCAGGCCTTCTGGGGTGAGCCCGAGGCGCGCAACGGGCGCTTGCTCACGCCGGCACCGGCCATCAACCACACCGACGAAGAGCTGGAAGCCCTGGCCATGCTGATCGAGCAACGCACCGCCTGGCAAATCGCGGGCCGCAAGGGCACGAAGGACGGCATGGGCTACCTCGAACCCCCGGCCGGTGGTGCGACCCACCCGGCGGCGCCACGCTGATCCGTTTGCTTGGCATGGGGTGTGTGCGGGTGCCTCGGCCCTCAGCCCTGGTCCGGGCTGCGTGGCGGGCATCGTGGGCCCTGCTGGTGTCTCTGGCCACAGCCGGTGCAGCGGCCAAGGATCTGCCGCCCATCGAGGACACGCTGGCCCAGCGCCTCAAGGCCTGCTCGGCCTGCCATGGCCCCCAGGGCCGGGCCACCAACCAGGGCTACTTCCCGCGCATCGCCGGCAAACCCGCAGGCTATCTGTACAACCAGTTGGTGAACTTCCGGGAGGGTCGGCGCCGCCACGAGGCCATGACCTACCTGATCGATCACATGTCCGACGCCTACCTGCGCGAGATTGCCGATCACTTTGCCGGACTCGATCTGCCCTATCCCGCACCCCAGACGCAGACGGCCGCCCGTGCGGCGCTTGAACGCGGCGAGCAGTTGGTTCGCCACGGCGACCCGGCCCGTGGCATTCCTGCGTGTTCGACCTGCCATGGCACCAGCATGACCGGCATCGCGCCGGCCATGCCCGGCCTTCTGGGCCTGCCGCGAGACTACCTGCTGGGGCAATTCGGTGGCTGGCGCAACGGCGAGCGCCGTGCCGTCGCGCCCGACTGCATGAAGGAGATCGCACAGCGCCTGTCGGCCGACGACGTGGGCGCCATGGCGGACTGGCTGTCGTCCCAACCCGTCACGGCGGGTGCGGCGCCATCATCAATGCTGCCCAAGACAGCGCCCCTGCCTTGCGGGAGCGGGTGGCGATGAGTCCAGGCGGGCGTTGGCGCCGCCCGCTCGGGGTGGCCCTTGTGTTGCTGGCCTTGGCCGCAGGGGTCATCGCCCGCCTGGAGCTGCGGGGGCTGACCGATGCAGGCCGCCCCGAAGACGCGCTGAAGCCCCAGGCCGCTTCCACCGAACTCGTCGCCAAAGGCGCCTATCTGGCGCGGGCAGGCAACTGCGCCGCTTGCCACACCGCGCGTGGCGGCGCACCCTATGCGGGTGGCAAGGCCATCGGCACACCCTTCGGATCGGTTTACGCCAGCAACATCACACCAGATCCGGCAACGGGCATCGGGCGCTGGACCGCAGACGATTTCTGGAACACCCTGCACGAGGGGCGCGCGCGCAATGGGCGTTACCTGGTGCCCGCTTTCCCCTATCCCGAATACACCCATGTGACCCGCGACGACAGCGACGCGATCTACGCCTACCTGCAAAGCCTGGCGCCGGTGCAACAGGCCAATCGCGCTCACGAGTTGCGCTTCCCCTATACCAGCCAGACGGCCCTGGCGGTCTGGCGCACGCTGTACTTCCGCCCTGCTGCGTGGCAGGCCCAAAGCGGGGCATCCGCCGAATGGAACCGCGGCGCCTACCTGGTGCAGGGCCTTGGACACTGCGCCGCGTGCCACGCGCCACGCAATGCCCTGGGGGCGACACAGCGCCCGCTGGAGCTGACCGGTGGTGTGATGCCCGAACAGCGGTGGACCGCACCATCGCTGGCGTCACCCCAGGAATCGGGTGTGCAGGACTGGCCGACGCAAGAAACCGTGCGCTTTCTGCGCGACGGCAAGTCCGAACGCGGCGTGGCGCTGGGCCCCATGGCCGATGTCGTGTTTCATGGCACCCAGCACCTCAGCGACGCCGATCTGCACGCCATGGCGCTGTACCTGCAGTCCTTGCCGCGCCGCGAAAATCCTGCGCCCAGGCAGGACCTGGTTCTGGCACCGGGAACGCTGGAAGCGGGTGCCCGGCTGTACCGTGCCCACTGTGCAGAGTGCCATGGCGAGCGCGGAGAAGGCCGTGGCCCCTACGCCGCGTTGGCCGGACACCGCAGCGTGACCATGGCCGACCCGGCCAATCTGGTGAAACTCATCATCCACGGGGGCTTCGCGCCCACCACACCGGGCAATCCGCGCCCTTGGGGCATGCCCCCGATGGGCCATGCACTGGACGACACCGAGATCGCGGCGATCGCGTCTTTCGTGCGCCAGGCCTGGGGCAACCAGGCCCCGGGAGTCCTGCCGCTGGACGTGCTGCAACTGCGCTGAAAGCGATCTATCGCTTGCCGGCGCGGTGGTCGGTGATGGCCTTGGCCAGAACGACGTATTCCTCGCACGTCTTGTTGCCGCAGACACGCTCGAGCTGGGCAAGGTGCTTCTCGGCTTCGTCGGGCTTGTTGTCCATCAGATAGGCTTCACCGATGTATTCGTGGGCCCCCTTGTGATCGGGGTTCATGCGCAGCGCCATCCGGTAGTGCTCGAAGGCCTTGGTCAGATCGGGGGTTGCCCGCTTGCGATACGTGTAGCCCAGCAGGTTGTGCACATCGGCGTTGCGCGGTTCTTCGCGCACGGCCTGATTGAGTTCGTACAAGGCACGGCTCCAATCCTTCGATTCGATCCACTTGCGCGCGCTGGCCATGCGTTCGCTGGCCGACGGGCCGCTGCTGGAATCGACCGCCTGGGCAGGTCCCGTGGACATCAGCAGGGCCAGACCAATCCCCATCGCCAGAGCCGATAGCGTCACGGGCGCCTTGCGCCCGTCCAACCGAGTTGTCGTCATGGTGATTGCCTCTTTCCCTGCGTGTTGAAGGTCCTGATCAGACGCACGGGCCCGGGCAAAGTTCGCAGCCCGATGCGCCCAGCGTGAAGTTTCTCGCACTCCAGGTCAATCGATGGCCTCGAGCTTGGCAACAGCCAGCGCCAGCCACTTGGGGCCGTGCCGGTTGAAGTGCACATGGGCCCGCGCGTCGGCGCCGCGGCCTTCGACGGCCAGCACCTTGCCTTCGCCGAACTTGCCGTGAAAGACCCGCTGCCCCACCCGCACGCTGGCCGACCCGGCTGGCGCCGCCGCTTGCTCCAGCGTGCGCGACAGGGTGTCCGCCCGGGCACCGGCTGCCAGGCTGCGCAAGGGGTCTGCGCTGCTCCAGCTGGGTCGCAGGGCCTGCACTTTGGGCGCCAACCATTTCAGCGCCGATTCGGGCAGTTCATCAAAGAAGCGGCTGCGCACGTTGTAGCGGGTCTGGCCGTGCAGCAGGCGTGTCTGCGAATGCGACAGGTACAGGCGGTGGCGGGCCCGCGTGATGGCCACGTACATCAGGCGCCGCTCTTCCTCGAGTCCATCGGCA
>CAYNWR010000153.1:0-6588 GCA_964400915.1 uncultured Burkholderiaceae bacterium | reverse complement strand
AGGCCAAGTACAGCTCCATCTTCAACTACCCGACGCTCACCTGGGCGGACGTGGGGGTCATCGGTTGGCTGGATGACGGCGCGGCCATCATGAACCAGATCCCGCTGTGCCGCTGCTCCTACGGCCCCTACGCCCGCGCGATGGTGCGGGTGTGCAAGGAGGAGAGTTTTCACCAGCGCCAGGGCTACGAATCCCTGCTGGCACTGATGCGCGGCAACGATGCCCAAAAGTCCATGGTCCAGGACGCCGTCAACCGCTGGTGGTGGCCCGTGCTCGCCATGTTCGGCCCGCCGGACGCCGACAGCCCCAACAGCGAACAGGGACGGCGCTTTGGCATCAAGCGCATCAGCAACGACGAGCTGCGCCAGCGATTCATCGACGCCACCGTTCCACAGGCCAAGGTTCTGGGGGTGACCCTGCCGGACCCGCTGCTGAAGTGGAACGAAGAACGCCAGCACCACGACCACGGCCCGATCGACTGGGACGACTTCTGGAATGTCATCGCTGGCAACGGGCCCTGCAACCGTGAGCGCCTGGCCACGCGCGTCAAGGCGCACGAGTCGGGAGCCTGGGTGCGCGAGGCCGCAGCGGCCCATGCCGCCAAGAAACGCAACCGTTTGCTGAAGGAGGCCGCATGAAGAGCCCATCCGAATCACCGCCCAAACCTGCCCCGCAATCGGATCCGAACCGGGCTGCAAGTGCCCAGGCCCTGGGCGAATGGCCCTTGTGGGAAGTGTTCGTGCGCAGCAAGCAGGGTCTGGAACACAAGCACTGCGGCAGCCTGCATGCGTCCGACGCGCGCCATGCGCTGCAAATGGCACGCGACGTGTACACGCGTCGCCAGGAGGGCGTGAGTGTCTGGGTGGTGCCCTCGGCGGCCATCTCGGCCAGCGACCCGGGCGCCAAGGACGAACTGTTCGATCCGGCAGCCAGCAAGATCTACCGCCACCCGACTTTCTACGACATCCCTCCCGAAGTGGGGCACATGTGACAGCGGCGGACCCCCACCTGGACTACCTGCTGCATCTGGCGGACACGGCCCTGGTGCTGGGCCAGCGCAACGCCGAATGGTGCGCACAGGCCCCGGCGCTCGAGGAAGACATCGCCTTGGGCAACCTCAGCCTTGACCTGATCGGCCAGGCCAGGCTGCTGTACCAGCACGCGGCGGGCTTGCTGGGCGACGGCAGCACCGAGGACACCCTGGCCTACTTTCGTGATGCCCCGGCCTATCGCAACTGGGTGATCTGCGAGTTGCCCCACCAACTGGCGCTCGCCCCTTTGCTGCGAGGCGAGCGCGATTTTGCGGTGACGATCGCCCGCAACCACCTCACCAGCAGTTACTTTGTTCTGGCCTGGCAGGGCCTGCTTGCCTCGCGCGACGCCCAACTGGCCGCGATCGCTGAACGCAGTGTCAAGGAGGCGCGTTACCACGTGGAGCACAGCCGCGACTGGGTGCTGCGCCTGGGTGATGGCACGAAGCATTCGCACCAGCGCATGCAGGCCGCCTTCGACCACCTGATGCCCTACACCCAGGAGTTCTGGTTGCCCAGCGCGTCCGAGTCGGCCTTGGTCGATCAAGGGATCGCGGTTGACCCGCAGAGCCTGCGCGCCGCATGGGATGCCGCGCTCGATGCCACGCTGTCCGAAGCAAGCCTGACGCGTCCGGCCACCAGCGGGCATGTGCCACGCGGCAAGTGGGGCGAGCACTCGGAACACCTGTCGTACCTGCTTGCCGAAATGCAAAGCCTTGCGCGGGCCCACCCAGGGGCGACGTGGTGAACGTGCCCACGTTGACAGCGCCGCAGACGGTCGACGCATTGCTCGACGCGGTCTGCGACCCCGAGATCCCCGTGCTCACCATCCGCGACCTGGGCATCCTGCGCGATGTGGTGGTGACGGGCAACACGGTGGAGGTGGTGATCACCCCCACCTACTCGGCCTGCCCGGCCATGGCACAGATCGAACAGGACGTTCAGCAGGTGTTGCGCGACGCCGGATACGAAGCGCACGTGCGAACCCAACTCTCTCCCGCCTGGACCACGGACTGGATCTCGGCCGCAGCGCGCGAGAAGCTGCGGGCCTTCGGCATTGCGGCGCCGCACGCCTGCGGCGGCGTCAGCACCAGCGGCCGCCGGGTGATTCGAATTGCTCCTATTGATATAGCTAACCAACAAGAATCCACGCTCACTTCAAGCCTATTTGATTCGAATTCGGAGAATATCGAGTCGATTGCATGCCCCCAGTGCGGCAGCACCCACACCGAGGCGATCGCGCAATTTGGCTCGACCGCCTGCAAAGCCCTGTATCGCTGCCTCGATTGCAGCGAGGCCTTTGACTATTTCAAACCGTATTGAGACCACACCGCCTGCACCAAAGCCTGCCCCGTTCAGGTCCCGGCCTGCCGGAGCCCAAACGAGCGGCGCCATGTCTCACAAGGGTCAACCCATGAGTGTCACGAGCTTTCACGATCTGCAAGTCACCTCGGTGGAGCCCCAAGGCGATGGTGCCATTGCCCTGCACCTGCGGGTACCGCCCGAGCTGCTGAGCACTTTTGCCTTTGCCCCTGGCCAGTACCTCACCTTGCGCGCCGAGATCGGGGGCAACGATTTGCGGCGCTGCTACTCGATCGCCAGCACCCCCCAGCATCTCACCGAGCGCGGTGAAGTGGTCGTGGGCGTGCGGGCGATCGCGGGCGGACGCTTTTCGACATGGGCCAACACCGAGCTTCAGGCCGGGCAGCGCCTGCGGGTGATGCCGCCGCAAGGGCGTTTCTCGCCACAGCGTCCACGTGCCCTGCATCGCGTTGGCTTTGCATCCGGCTCGGGCATCACGCCCATCCTGTCAATCCTCACCGACACCCTGGAAAGCAGCGACAAGGCCAAGTTCACCCTGGTCTATGGCAACCGCCGCATGTCCAGCGTGATGTTCAACGAGGCCTTGCAGGATCTCAAGGACCGTTACGCCAGCCGCCTGACGCTGGTCCACATCCTGTCGCGGCAGGCCCAGGAAGTGGATCTGCTCGAAGGTCGGATCGACGCTGCGAAGGTGCGTGCGGTGGTTGACGCGCTGCTGCCCGTGGCCAGCATGGACGAGGTGTTTGTCTGTGGTCCGGAGGGTATGCCCGGCACCGTGCGCGACACCCTCGTGGCGCTGGGCGTGCCCGAGCGCCGCATTCAGACCGAACACTTCATCCCCGCCGAGGATTCATCACGTTTTGTAGCATCCTCACCAGATCCGACGATCGCTGCAGGCCCAAAAGACTCAGAAAAGTCAGCGGTGACGCTGCGCATCGTGCTGGACGGCAAGACCCACGAGTTCCGCGCCGACGGCGCCCTGTCGGTGCTCGACGCCGCGCTGGATGCCGGGCTCGACCTCCCTTACAGCTGCAAGGCCGGAGTCTGCTGCACCTGCCGGGCCCGGCTGCTCGAGGGCGAAGTGGACATGGCCCGCAATTTCAGCCTCGAAGCCGGTGAAATCGAGCGTGGTTTCGTGCTGACCTGCCAGGCCCGCGCGCGCACGGCAAGCGTCTCGATCAGCTACGACGAACGCTGACGCTGTGCGCCTGCATCACAGGCGAGCCAGGATCCGCTGCACAGCGCTTTGGGCTTGCCGTGACAGGTCATGCAGGTCCAGATCGGGGATGCTGTTGTTGCGCACCACGGGCTTGCCGCCCACCAGGAGCAGGCGCAGGTCTGCACGCCCACCGCAGGCCACCGGACCGATCGCGGGATCGTGCAAGCCGAAATAGCGCGGATCGCGATCCAGTCCATAGATGGCCAGATCAGCGGCCTGCCCCACGGCCAGGGTGCCGATGGCCGGCAGGCCCAGCACCGCAGCGCCTCCCGCCGTGCCCCAACGCACCACGTCCTCCACGGTGGCTGTTGCGGCAGCCATGGCCTCGCCCTTGCCGCCGCGATGCTCGGCCACCGCGGCCTCACCGGCGCGCGCGCGCTGCATCAGCCAGGCGCTGTGGGTTTCGGAAATCATGTCAGCGGCCTCGTTGGACGCCGCGCCATCAACGCCGATGGAAACCGGCGCGCCGGCGTCTTCCAGCTGGCGCACGGGTGCGATGCCACTGCCCAGACGGCCATTGCTTTGCGGGCAATGGGCGATGCCGGTGCCGGTCTTCCCCAGCAAGGCGATTTCCTCCGGGTCGAGCTTGACCAGGTGGGCGAACCAGACATCCGAACCCAGCCAATCGACATCCGCACAGAACTGAACGGGCTTGGTCTGATGGTTGCGGTGCACGACATCGTGGTAGTTCACCGTCTCCGACAGGTGCGAATGCAGGCGCAGGCCCAGGCGTCGCGCGTGGGCGGCACATTCGCGCAGCTCCTGCGGCCGCATCGAATGGGGCGGTGTGGTGGGCGCGCAGACCACCCGGCGCATGGCATTGGGCGCGGGATCGTGAAACTGCGCAGCAAGCCGGTCGATGTCCGCAAGGAATCCATCCAGGGTCTCGGGCCGTGACGCGGCAGGCCCGCCGCCCTGGGGCAGGCGGGACAAGGTACCGCCGCCGCGACACAACACAAAGCGCAGACCCAGGCGCGCAGCCTCCTCGAACAGGATGGCCGAACTGTCGAACGGCATGTCCGGGTAGTAGTGGTAGTTGTGATCGGCCACGGTGCCACAACCCGACAAGGCCAGCTCCAGTAGGCCGATGCGTGCCGCCAGGCGAAAGTCGTGCTCGTCCATCAGGGGCCGCAGGCGCATCGGCGTTGCCAGCAGCCAGGGTGTCAACGTCGCGTTCACGCCCAGGGGATCACCCTTGAGCAGCGACTGAAAGAGGTGGTGGTGGGTGTTGACCCACGCCGGATAGATCACACAATCGGTGGCATCGATCTGCGATTCACCGGCCTGCGGCGACAGTGCACCGATGGCCTGGATGCGCCCGTCGCCGATGCGCAGGTCGGGCCCACGGGTGCGGGCGGCATCGCCGCCCAGACCGGTCAGGATGGCGGCGGCGTTTCGGATGAGCAGGCTCATGCAGTGGTTCCAGGTGCAGGCTGAAGCCGCACCACACCCCTGTGCACCTCTTCCTCACCGTGTTCGCGCAGCAAGCTCAGGAGCTTCTGGCGAATCACCAGGCCCGGCTTGTCGGATGGCATGTGAAATTCCACGCGCCGCGTCGTGTCAATGCAGGCGTCGGGGTCGGTGGCCTCAAGGATGTCACGGTCCTCGGCGGTGATGGCGGCGTCCCAGTCGATCAGGGCCTGGGTGCTCACATCGGCTTCGGTGTCGTTGCGGTAGAGCCACTGCACCAGCATCATGCGGCCGTCGTCGATGGGCGTTGCGCAGTTGTAGATGATGTGGGCGCGCCCGCTGGCCGGGTAGGTACAACCAAAACGTCGGCAAAAGGGCAGGTAGTAGCGATTGACCAGGTGCCGGTGCGTGATCGGTTCGGTGGTGCCGGTGATCGCGTGACTTTGCTCGGGATTGCGGATCGGCACCAGGGTTTCGGCTTCGAAGCCATAGTCGGTGTCGCGAAACTCGTAGGGCGCCGGTTTTGGATTTTCCAGAATGCCGAAATTGGCCTTGTGCACGTACGAGAAGTGCGAGTTGTCGAACGAGTTCTCCATCATCCGGACCGGGCTGGTCTTCCACTCCTCGTAGAACTGGAAGATGCGGCGAAAACCCGGCGCCCCGTCCTCGGGGAAATCAGGGATGGGCCGCAGCGGGTCGTCCAGCGCCACCCACACGTAGCCATATTTTTCCTGGGCCCGGTAGGCCGGCACCCGGGCACCCGCAGGGATCTGGAGATCCGGTGCCTGGGGAATCCGGACGCAGGCGCCGGTGCAGTCATAGGTCCAGCCGTGGTAGCCGCAGACCAGGTTGCCCTCGGAGACAAAGCCCTTGGAGAGCTTGGCGGTGCGATGGCAGCAGCGGTCGCGCACGGCCGCGGGCGTGCCATCGGATTGGCGCCAGACAACGATGTCCTCGCCCAGCAACGTGAAGGGCTTGGGGCCGTCGTCCAGCATGGATATCGGCATCAGGGCGTACCAGAACCGGCGCAGCACCGGTTGGCGGGTGGTCAACATGAGGGGGTCTCCTGGACAAGGCTGGAGGGGCGCGTCCAGCCGTGGATTTCCTGTTCGCCATGGTCCTGAAGCAGGCTCAGCAAGCGCTTGCGCATCAGCATGCCTGGTCGATCGCTGGCCATGCTTTGTTCATCCCGACGCGCCACGTCCACGGGTGCATCGGCATCCACCGACTCCAGGATCACCTTGTCCTCGAGCACCACGCGCGTGTCCCAGTCGTTGAGCAGCGCGGCCGGGCAATCGTCCTCACTGTCGTTGCGGTACAGCCACTGGATCAGCTGGATGTGGTGATCGTCGATGGGCGTGGCGCAGGTGAAGATTGTGTGCTCGATCCCGCTTGGGTAGTGCAGGCCCAGCTTGCGCAGGAATGGCAGGTGCCATTGGTTGAAGAAGTGGCGCTTGGTGGTCGGCGCGCTTGTTCCCGTGATGCGATGCGACTCGGGCGGGTTGTTGATGGGCACGATCGCCTCGGCTTCAAAGCCGTAGTCGGTCTCTCGCAATTGAAAGAACTCGGGCTTGGGCTGGTCGCCTTGTCCAAAGGTGCCGGCGT
>CAYNWR010000152.1:0-6611 GCA_964400915.1 uncultured Burkholderiaceae bacterium | reverse complement strand
GACGACGATGGCGTCGTCGACCAGGATGCCGATGGAGAAGATCAGCGCAAACAGCGACACGCGGTTGAGCGTGAAACCCCAGGCCCAGCTTGCAAACAGGGTGGACAACAGGGTCAGAATGACCGCGATGCCGACGATCACGGCCTCTCGACGCCCCAGCGCCAGCCCGACCAGAACGATCACCGAAGCAGTGGCAAAGGCAAGCTTTTGCATCAACTGGTTGGCCTTGGCACCGGCTGTCTTGCCATAGTCGCGCGTGATATCGATCCGAACGTCTGCCGGAATGACGGTGTTGCGCAACTGTTCGATGCGCTGATGGACCGCATGCGCCACCTCCACCGCATTGGCGCCGGGTTTCTTGGTGACGGTCATCGTCACGGCGGGATACGCGGTCGGCTGCTGCGACGCGGTGTCCCCCCCAGGGACATGGGTGACATAGGCCACGGGCTCGCCCGCCTGTGCCACAACACGCGCCACGTCGCGCAGGTAGACGGGTCGGCCCTGGTGCGCACCCACAACCAGCTCGGCCACATCGCTTTCGCTGCGCAGGAACTCGTCCACGCGCACCCGCAGCAGGCCGCCTGCATCCCCAGGCCGGGCGGCACCTGCCGGCTGGGCGTCGGCCACCGTTCCGGCATCGCCGCCCGCATGCGCCGCTCCAAGAGCGCGCTTGAGCCCCAAGAGATCCAGTCCGCGTTCGCGCAGTTTCTGGGCATCGATCCAGACCTGCACCGCCCGGCCCGGCGCGCCCAATGTGCCCACCTCGCGCACGCCGGGCGTGGCCTTGATTTCGGCTTCAAGTGATCGCGCCATGGCTTGCAGGTCGCTTGCGCTGGCGGCATCGGCCTGCCAGAACGTCAAGGTGAGGATCGGCACATCGTCGATGCCCTTGGCTTTGACGATGGGCGCCAGGACACCCAGGCTTGGCGGCCAGCGCTCCCGCTCCAGGTGCAACACGTCTTGCAGCCGCACGATGGCATCACTGCGCTTGACACCCACCTGAAACTGAACCGTCACCAGGGCCATGCCGGGGCGCGAGACAGAAAACGTGTGCTCCAGACCAGCCATCTGTGCAAGCGCCTGCTCCAGAGGTCGCGCCACCATGTTCTGCACGTCCACGCTGCCGGCGCCAGGAAAGGGCACCAGGACGTCGATCATCGTGACGTCGATCTGCGGCTCCTCTTCGCGGGGGGTCACGAGCACGGCAAAGGCACCCAGCAGCACCAGCACCCATGCAAGGAGGGGTGTCAGGGCGTGCGCCTGGAAATTGGCCGCGAGGCGCCCCGACAGCCCCAGCGGCGATGCGGGTGAGCTCATGGGCATTGACATGGCCTGTCCCCTTCGGCAGACCACACGGGCCTTTGGATATGGATCGCATTCATGACGGTTCGTGCCAATCGATCAAGGTGCAGGTCGCGCCTGCGCCATGGCCGCGCGCGGACCGTCGATGGCCACCCGCTCGCCTTCGCGCAGTCCTGCGACAATTTCCACGCCCTGCGCGCCACGATCACGACCCAGGCGGACCGCACGCAAGGAAAAGCCGGTGTCGCCAGCGACGTAGACCGCCGACAACTCGCCGCGCTGAACCACCGCCGAGCGCGGCACCACCCAGCGCTCGACGCTGCTGTTGCCGGCCGCGTTGCTGGCGCCAGCGCCCGCGCGGGCTGCTTCGTCCGCGCGGGCATCCACGCGGACCCGAACCTGCTGTCCTGGCAGCCAGTCCGCCCCCTGGACGGGCAGGTCCAGGCGCCACTCGATGGTTTGGCTGACGGCATCCGCCACCGGAAGCAACTGGGTCCGCAAGGGTTGAATCCAGTTTCCGTCCGGTGTCTGCATCTCGACCTTCTGGAACCGGCGCACAAGCGACAGGCTGGAGGCGCTCACACGGACAAGCACCCGCAGCGCCTGTGGTGCGTACAAGGTCAGGATCGGACGGCCAGGAACGGCCAGGTCGCCGGCTTCGGCGTGAACCTCGCGCACCACCGCGTCGAAGGGCGCCGTGATCCGCGCATACCCCAGGCCCAGGCGGGCCTGGGCCAGCGCGGCGTCCACCTGCTCGCGCGCGGCCTGGGCTGCGTTCAGTTGAGCGGTGCTGTTGTCCAGGGCCGCCTGGCTGATGAATTGTTCGCGCCGCAACTGGGTGCTGCGTGTGTGGTCGGCCTGAACGCGGCGCAAAGCCGCATCAGCCTCGCGCGCCTGAGCCTGGGCGCGTTCGAGGGCAGCCTGCGCCTCGCGGTCATCGACGGTGGCCAGGATCTGGCCTGTACGAACCCGATCCCCCGCGCGCACAACCAGAGAAAGGATTCGACCGCCGGATTGCGCCGCGACCTGCGCCTGCCGGATCGGCTCGACCGATCCATCGAACATCAGCGCGTCGTTGCCGACGAGCGCCCGCACCCGCCACGTCTGAAGCTCGGCGGCAAGTGCCGCCTCTACAGGAAACAGGGCAAGCAAGGCTGCTGCCCATCCCAGCAGGATGGCTGCCCCCCACGACGGCAGGTGGAGCACCTGCCAAGCTGGCGCGCATTTTCTCGTATACATGGTAGGAGTATATATGGATACTCCCCCTGAGTACAAGACCGACAGGCAAGACCACCCCGGCCCCATCACACGATGCAGGGCCAGCAGCCGAAAACTAAAGCGGGGGACGCGCGGAGCCGGGTCAGCCGCGCGACTGCTTGAATGCCAGCACGGCCTGATTGCGCAGGGTCCGCAGCAACGCCAATTCGCGGTCGTCGATGACCAGCGGTGGGCGCCCAAAGCAGCGGTCGGCGTAGATCAGGCCAAAGGGGGCGCCCGCCTGCCGCAGGGGAAGCACCAGAAAGGTCGATGCACCCACGGAATCGTGAAACCACGCGGGCAGGCGATCACGCACGCGCGGTTCGGCCGCATCGGTGATAAGGGTGTCGGCCCCCTTGGCGCAGACAGCAGCAAACAAGTCACGCCCGGGCGCTGCCAGGTTGACGTGAAACACGCGCACGATGCTTTCGACACCGCTGCCAAGGCCCACGCGCCCGGTGAGGGCTTCGGCTTTGGGATCGCGCATGCAGAACACGACCCGATCGAAATCCATCGCCCGCAGCATGGCTTCGAGCACCATGCGCAGGATGTCGACCAGGCGGTGGTCCTCGACCATTGCGCTGGCAACGTCCTGAATGCCCGCCATCAACCCATCCAGACTGCGATGGGCCGATGACACCGACGTTCCGTCGTCTTCCAGGTCTTCGGGCAGCACACTGGGCGGGCCCAATGCCCCGGGCGTGGTGAGCAGCTCGCCAGATTCTGCGGTTTCGGACGAACCCGACAACCCGGGATCGCCAGAATCCCGGCCCTGTGAACCCGCTGCCGCGTGCAGTGGGCCACCTCCCGATGCAGGCGATGCGTTGGCGGCGGCGGGCGCCAGCTGGCCCGATACCGCCCGGAGCATCCGGGCGGTGGGCGACGCCTCATCGACATCAAGCCCCAGTGTTGCAGCCAGATCGCCAAACTGCTCGCGCGCACGCGCTACGGCCCGCAGGGCCTGGGGCACGGACAGCTCCAGCGCACGGCCATGGCGCTCGCACACCTTTTGCAGGCGCTCGCCCTGCTCCTTGGGATCGCCGTCAAGCACGGTGCGCGCCAGCTCATTGGCCGCCTGGGCGGTCCATTGCAGCCGTTCATCGGGCGGCAAGCCACCCTCTTGGGGAATCGCGCTGTCCACCGGTGTGCGAAGGGCGCGCAGCACGATGTCGGGCAATCCCCACAAGCGGGCGACTTTTAGGGCCAGTTGCTCGTGGCTCACGCCATAGACCTCGATCGACGCGGCCGTTTCACTCAGGCCCGGCTGGGCGGCCATGCGCTCGCGCACCTTGCGCGCGTCGTCGGAAAAGTAGAACTCGGCCAAGAGACGCCCGAGGTTGCGGAACATGGCCGCAATGAAGGCTTCTTCGCCGTCGCCGTGGTGCCCGGCCAACTCGCGGGCGAACGCGCCGGCCACCAGCACCCGCAGGAACTCCTCACGCAGGCGCGCCGCGTGCGCACGGTCGCGCATGTGCTCCAGCAGGACCAGGCTCAGGGTCAGGTTGCGGATGCCATTGAAGCCGACCAGGCTGACCGCGCGCGACACCGTTCGTATCGCCTGGCCGCGCGAATAGTGCACGGTGTTGACCAGGCGCAGCAGGCGCTGCGTCAGGCCGACGTCCTTGAGAATTTCATTGGTCAGGCTGGCGACACTTTCGCGATCGGAACTCGACAGGTTCAGGATGCGCGAGACAACACCCGACAGTCCAGGAAACTCGCCTTGCTGACGCATGCGCGCAAACAGGCGATCGAAGGCTGTGGAGGGATCGCTGCTGTGGCTGAATGGCTCAGACATACCCAGGAGGGGTATCAGAGTCGATGATTGTCAGTCCAGGCCGAGCCGGCCCGCCAACAGCGGGAGCCCCCGCGCAGCACGTGGCCAGGACGTGCGCGCCTCGGCTGCCCGCCATACCCCCGCCCTCAGAAGGGGATGTCGTCGTGCAGGTCGTCAAACCCGGAACCCGATTTGGCCGGTGGCCGCCCACCGGCACCGCCCCCGGCGCCAGACGCCCCTGCTGCCGCCTGAGCGCCCGCGCGTTGCACCGGCTGCCCGCGGCGTGCGCTCCAGTCGTCGCCGCCCTCGTCGGAACCCCCAGCACCCGCGCCCTGGCGGCCACCGAGCATCTGCATTTGATCGACGCGGATTTCGGTGGTGTATTTCTCCTGCCCGTCCTTGTCCTGCCATTTGCGCGTGCGCAAGCTGCCCTCCACGTAGACCTGGGATCCTTTGCGCAGATATTGCTCAACGATGTCGACCAGACGCCCATTGAAAACGATGCGATGCCACTCCGTGGCTTCTCGCATTTCGCCGCTTTGCTTGTCCTTCCAGCGATCCGTTGTGGCCAGATTGACGTTGGCAACACGATCCCCATTGGAGAATGAGCGGATCTCGGGGTCGCGGCCGAGGTTGCCAACCAGGATCACCTTGTTTACCGATGCCATAAATACCTCTGGGTTGTCACCCGATTGAAGCCCGAACCAGCAAGGCGGGGCACGACACCAACATTATCGGGCGGCAACCGCCGACCGTCCCGGCGCCTGCATGGGCCAGGCCAGCACCAGCCAGACCGCCGCACACGCCGCACAAAAGGCAAACATGACGCCTGCCCCCCACCGCTCCACCAGCCAGCCACCCAGGGCGCCGCCAACGAAGAAACCCAGGGACTGCAGGGTGTTGTACACGCCCAGTGCGGCGCCACGGGCCCGCACGGGCGCCAGACGCGACACCAGACTGGGCTGCGTGGCCTCCAGCACGTTGAACGCGCAAAAGAAGACCCACAACAGCAGCCCGAGTTGCCACAACGCGGGACGCTGCGAAACGGCTGACAGCAACAGCTGAACCAGGGCAATGATCGCAACCGAAACCAGAAAGACGGTGCGCAGGTGGCCGCGCCGTTCCAGGGGAAACAAGGTCGCGCCCATGACCACGAACGAGGCCAGCACCGTCGGCAGGTAGATCTGCCAATGAGCGTCCTTGGGCAGGCCGGCGTTGACCAGCAGGGTCGGCACCGCCACCCACATGGCCAGTTGCACCACATGCAGCATGAACACACCCACGTCCAGCCGCACCAGGGCTGCGTCGCGCAACACCACACGCAAGGCGCCGGTTGCCGCGCCGGCCAATCCACCGCCCACGGCCGCGGCGGCCGGTGCGGAAGGCACCACCCAAACGACGACGGCGATCCCCGCCACGGCCAACACCGCCGTGATGACAAACAGACCGGCCAGCCCCACTGCCGATGCCAGTGCCGGCGCCGCCACCAGGGACAGGGCGAACATCCCGCCAATGCTCATGCCGACGACGGCCATCGCCTTGGTGCGCACCTCGTCACGTGTGAGGTCGGCGAGCAGGGCTGTGACCGCTGCCGACACGGCCCCTGCGCCTTGCAAGGAACGGCCGGCTATCAGGTGGCCCAGCGTCGGTGCCCAGGCGGCCCACAGGCTGCCCAAGGCAAACACGATCAAGCCGGCCACGATCACGGGCTTGCGCCCCCACCGATCGGAGGCCATGCCAAAGGGAATCTGCAGCAGGCCTTGGGACAGGCCGTACACGCCCATCGCCAAGCCCACCAGGGTCACATCGTCGCCACCCGGCAATCGACGCGCTTCCAGCGCAAACACCGGCAACACCAGAAACAGGCCCAGCATCCGCAACGCAAAGATGGACGCGAGGCTGGCGGATGCGCGCCGCTCGGTCTGGGTCATGGCGTGAGGGTTGGGCATGGGGCGTGGCAAAAAGCATGAATTGTCGGCGATCCGAATTCGGTCGCCCCAAAGGCGATGGTGCCGCGCGCCTGCCATGCGATGATGCGCGGTTGCCTGTCAGCCCTGTCCGACCGTGTCCTCTTCCCCTTCGAACGACGGCGCCTATCTGGGCGCAGCACTCCCGGCCGCTGGCTATTTGCGCGTGCGCGGTGCCCGCACCCACAACCTGAAGAACATCGATATCGATCTGCCGCGCGGGCAACTGGTGGTCATCACCGGCCCGTCGGGTTCGGGCAAATCGAGCCTGGCCTTCGACACCCTCTATGCCGAGGGCCAGCGCCGCTACG
>CAYNWR010000151.1:0-6634 GCA_964400915.1 uncultured Burkholderiaceae bacterium | reverse complement strand
GCTATGGCAACCGCGAGGTGCTGCGTGGCGTGGACCTGCACATCCGGCCAGGCGAGATGATCGGGCTGGTGGGGCACAGTGGCTCGGGCAAGAGCACCCTGGTCAATCTGATCTGCCGTTTCTACGATGTGTCCGATGGGGCGATCCGGGTTGACGGTGTGGATGTGCGCCGCTACCGGGTGGCCGACTACCGCCGGCACATCGGGCTCGTCTTGCAGGAGCCGTTCCTGTTCTTTGGGACGATTGCCGAAAACATCGCCTACGGGCGGCCCGATGCCTCGCGCGCCGAGATCGTGGCGGCGGCGCGGGCGGCGCACGCCCACGAGTTCATCCTGCGTCTGCCGCAGGGCTACGATTCGCTCGTGGGCGAGCGGGGCCAGGGACTCTCGGGAGGCGAGCGTCAGCGCATCTCGATTGCGCGCGCCTTGCTGATCGATCCGCGCATCCTGATTCTGGACGAGGCCACCTCGTCGGTGGACACCGAAACCGAGGGCGAGATCCAGAAGGCGCTCGACAACCTGGTCAAGGGCCGGACCACAATTGCCATTGCGCACCGCCTGTCGACCTTGCGCAAGGCCGACCGGCTGGTGGTGATGGATCGGGGTGTGGTGGTCGAGGTTGGCCCCCACGATGAACTCATGCAGCGCCAGGGGGCCTATTGGCGTCTGTACGAGGCGCAGGCCCGCCGCGTGGACGACGCTGGCGACGAAGGAGAGACCATGATTCCGCTGGTACCGGCGGCGTCGCATCCGGCGCAGGTGGTGTGATGGACGCTGCGACGCCTTCATCAAGCACCCCATCCACCCGTTCGGTCGAGCTTTTTGGCCAATTCAGGCTGGAGCGAACGCCATTCGGTCGTTTGTTGCTATCGTTTTTGGATGGTTCCGAGGTGGTCGACGTGGTGGCCGTGCGATCATTTCCCATCGCGGCGCCGAACGAGGGGATTGCCCTGGTGGGGCCGGACGGGCGCGAACGAGCCTGGATCGATTCGCTGTTGACGCTCGAACCCGCCTGCAGGATGCTGATCGAAGACGAGTTGCGCCAGCGCGAACTGGTGCCGGTCATCAGCCGCCTGGTGTCGGTCAGCACGTTTTCGACGCCCAGCATCTGGCGCGTCGAGACCGATCGTGGAGCCACCGAACTGGTGCTCAAGGCCGAAGAGGACATCCGCCGTGTGCCTGGAGGTGCCCTGCTGATCACAAGTGCCCAGGGCCTTGTGTTTCGGGTCAACGATGCACGCCAGCTGGATCGTGCGTCACGGCGTTTTCTGGATCGGTTTCTTTAGGCTTGACGCCAGGTTTCGCCCCAGGTGTTGCTTGTCGGCTCAGACTCACCTCGCCCAGGCTCCGTATGCATTGCCGGCGGGCTCTATGCCCGCCAAACGCCAAGAATGTCTTGGGCGGAAACGTTTGGAGACATTTGACGTGCGTAAAGCTTGAAACAAGCCGACAATTAGGCCTAAATTTCGGTTTAGCCACGCCGATAACTCATACGAACCCGCCGGAATCCCGTGTCCGGCACCTGTCAGAAACACCATGCAACTGCCGCCCGTCAATCGAAGTGCAAATTGGAGCCCCAGCGGCGCCGATCTGTATTCGTCCGGCGCGTCCGGGGCGGTGCCGGTGCGTCCCATCAATTCGACGGGCCCCGTCGAATCGACCGACTACATTGGGGGGGGCGTGGTGCCGCGTGGTGTGGACAAGCCTTCTGCCCAGGTTGTCGAGCCCAACCGCGATTGGACCATCGTCCGCCAGAAGGACACGGCCGAAGAGCCGCCCGAGCCACCGGCCGAGCCCATCTCCAAGCAACTGATCGAGTTTCTGCAGACCATCTGGCGTGCCGCCAGCAGCGCCATCGTCGAGGCCAACGTGGAAGCCGCCAAGGCATCTGCCGCCGAAACCCAAAGCGTTGGCCAGGCGCAGAAGACCGAGATCACCTACGCCGATCCCAAGGTCAAGCGCAGTTCGCGCGCCTGATCAAGCGTTGCGCGGCGCCGGCCGGCTAGTAGCCGGCCATCAAGCCGGGCGATGCAGAAAGAACGGTGCTGCACCCGCGGCGGCATCGCAAGGGGGGTCTTGCTTCTGGATGTTCCATGCGCGATCGTGGTACTGGTCCACGGCAGGCCGATGCGCCACCGACACCATCGCACCTTGGCGCTCTTGCACCAAGACTTTCAATCGTTCGTAGATCTGAGCCTCGGTGGGCCCGTCCAGTGCGCTGGTGGCTTCGTCGGCAAAGAGCCAGCGCGGCCGTCGCAGGAAAACCCGTGCCAAGGCCAGGCGTTGTTGCTCGCCGCCCGACAGCCGGTGTTGCCAGGCATCTTCGTCGTCCAGGCGCCCGCCCAGCGCCTCCAGGTTGGCCTGGACCAGGGCCGCGCGCAGTTGTTCGTCGCTGAACCGGTCCGCCACGTCGGGGTAGGACAAGGCGTCGCGCAGCCGGCCATGCGGCAAGTACGGACGCTGGGGCACGAACATCGCCTCCTGTTCAAAGTCGGAAGGCAAGGCCAGTGCGCCGTTGGCATGAGGCCAGATGCCCGCCAGGACGCGCAGCAGGGTTGACTTGCCACTGCCCGAGGGGCCGCGGATGATCACCCGTTCGCCCGCGCTGAGCGCGAGATCGAAGGGTGCCAACAGGGGCCGACCATCGGGCAAGCCGACCGAAAGTCGCTCGCCGGTCAGGTGGTCGTTGTCGGTCGTCTGCTGGCGCGCGAGCGTTGGGGCTGGGTGCTCGTCCAAGGCTGCTGCAAAGCCGGTGAGTCGGTCGGTGGTGGCGCGCCAGCTGGCCAGCGCGCTGTAGTTGTCCACGAACCATGACAGCGAATCCTGCACACGGCCGAAGGCCGAAGCAATCTGCATCAGTTCGCCCAACTGGATGGCACCGCTGAAAAAGCGCGGCGCCGCAACCACGAACGGAAACACCACCGCGGCCTGTCCGAAAAAGGTGGTGAACCAGATCAGGCGCTTGCGCGCTCGCAGCAGAAGCAGGTAGTTGGAAAGCACCCGGCCAAAGCGCAGGTCCAGCTGGCCCTGAACAACCGGCTCGCCCTTGTCCAGGGCGATCGATTCGCTGTATTCGCGCACACGAACCATGTTGTGCCGGAAATCGGCTTCGACGCGCTGCTGTTCGAAGTTCAACGCGATCTGTGACCGACCGATGTAATGCGCGGCCACGCTGCCGGCGATGCAATACAGCACGGCCATCCAGACCATGAAGCCCGGGATGTTGAAGCTCGTGCCGCCCCAGTCGAAGGCGAAACCGCCCGACAAGCCCCAGAGGATGCCCACGAAGCTCACCAGGGTCACCACCGCATTGAGCAATCCCATCGACAAGCTGATGCTGTGACTGGTGAACAGGTTCAGATCTTCCTGGATGCGCTGATCGGGGTTGTCAGCGGGGCGGCCCTCGTTGCGCGCCTGCCCGTCGGCCGTCGGCGCCGCAGCCGCGTAGCGCGCCAGCTCCAATCGATAAAAGGCATGACCGGCCAGCCATCGCTGCAGGTAGTTGCTGGTCATCCAGCGTCGCCACCGCATCTCCAGAAGCTGGGTCAGGTAGAACTTGTAGACCGCGATCACGATGTAGGCAAATGCCAGGTAGGTGAAGCGCAGCAGTTGCGCCCAGAACACGTCCGCCTGCTTGTTCTGCAGGCTGTCGTAGAACAGGCGGTTCCAATCGTTCATCAACACCAGCATGTAGACCGCAGCGAGGTTGAGCACAACGATGGCGGCGAACAGGCCACGCGCCCGCCAACGCTCCTCTGATTGGAAATAGGGTGTCGACAGGCGCCAGGCCAGGCGCACGAAGCGCGTGAAGGCCGACCATTTCTCCCGCCAAGTGGATGGATTCGGTGTGCTGGTGGACATAAAACCTCCCGATGGAAACAACAGGCGCCGAGCCGGTTCGCCCCCGGCGCTTCAGTCTGGCTGCGCGCCGTGGCGTGGGTTGGCGATGCCGCTGGCCACGTGCCCCGACGGCACATGGCGGGCGGCCGACGCAATGTGCCCGGCCTGATCGTCAAAAAAGAAGTCGGGCTCGAACTCGCGCAGGAACTCACCCTTGGGCAAGCCGCCAAGAAACATCGCTTCATCCACCTCAACGTTCCAATTCATCAGCGTGCGAATCGCGCGCTCGTGGGCCGGCGCACTGCGCGCGGTGACCAAGGCCGTGCGCACGCGCATGCGGGCCGTGCCCTCCTGCTGCAGTCGGTGCAAGGCCGACAACAAGGGCATGAAGGGCCCGGCCAGCAGCGGCAAGTGGGCGTTGTCGCGCTCGTGCTGTTGAAAGGCCGACAGGCCCTGGGCCTGGAAGACCTGCTCGGCCTCGTCAGAGAACAGCACGGCATCACCGTCGAAGGCGATGCGGACTTCGTTCGGGTGGTGCTCTTGTGCCAAAGCGGCGTGGGTGGCAACCGTTGCGGCGGGAAAACCTTCGTCCAGCGCTGCGCGCACGTCGCCGGGATTGGCCGACAGGAACAGGTTGGCGTGCAAGGGCTTGAGGTATCGCCAGGGTGCCTCACCCCGGGTGAAGGCGCCACGCTGAATGGTCAGCCCATAGTGCTGCGCCGAACGGAACACGCGCATGCCGGACACCGGATCGTTGCGCGAAAGGATCACGACTTCCACCCGCTGAGTACTCGCATCGTTGAAGGCGAGCAACTTGCGCACCAAGGCAAAGGCAACACCGGGCGGCGCGGGCTGCTCCAGGCGTTCGAGCTGCAGGCGCATGTAGGCGCGGTCATCGCGTTGTTCGAAGATCTGGTTTTCCTCTTCGAAATCGAACAGGGCGCGCGAGGAGATGGCGACCACCAGCTTGCCCTCCAGGCTCACGGACATGGCAAGTCTCCGGTGGAAATCGGCGCGTGCTGGTTCATCGGGCCCATTGGTTGAGCTGGATGATGGGCATGAGCACCGCCAGCACGATGAGCAACACCACCACACCCATGAGCACGATCAGCACGGGTTCGAGGGCGGTGGCCAGCGCCAGCGCACGCCGTTGCACCTCGCCGGCGATCTGTGTGGAGGCGCGGTGCAGCATCACCGGCAACTGTCCGGTTTGCTCGCCCAGGCGCGCAAACATGCTCACCAGCGGCGGAAATCGCGTGTGCTGGGCCAGGGCGGAAGCCAGGGGCGCGCCCTCGCGCACGTAGGTCAGGGCCAGCAGGGCGTCGGCCCGCAGCGCGCGATTGGGCAGGGTTTCGGCTGCGGTCTGCAGCGCCCGCAGGATGGGCACGCCAGCGCCGGTGAGCAGCGAGAGCGTGGCTGCAAAACTGGCGCCGTTGCTTTGGCGTGCCAGGCGTCCGAGCACGGGCAGGCGCAGCCATGCACCGTCAAATTTCTCCCTGAATGAGGCGGTAGCGAGCATCCACCTTAGCAAAATTGCTGCAAAAACAGAAGCCATCAGCAGCCACACCCCCCAGGCACGCACCAAGCCCGCCAGCGCCAGCATGAACACCGTGAGGCCTGGAAGCGCCCGTTTGCCACCCGCATAGACACCGGCCACCTGCGGCACCACGTACCCCAGCAGAAACGCGACGATGATCACCGCGATCGTTGCCACGATGGCCGGATACAGCGCCGCACCCACCAGCTTGGCACGCAGGGCCAGCTGCGCTTCCAGATCATCGGCCAGGCGCTCCAGCACCGATCCAAGCTGGCCGCTTTGCTCACCCGCACCGACCACCGCCACATACACCTCGGAAAACTCGCGCGGGTGCATGGCCATGGCGCGGCCAAGCCCGATGCCCGCGTTGACTTCGGCGCGGATGCCAGCCAGCAGGTTGCGGTGCCGCAGATCGTCGGCTTCCTCGGCCAATGCACCCAGCGCGCGCTCCAGCGGAAGCCCGGCGGCCACCAGGCCGGCCAACTGCCGCGTGAACACCGCTCGATCGGCTGCCGTGAAGACCTTGGGTGCCAGGCGCTCGCGCCAGCCCGAGACCGTTGCCTCCTGGCCAGCAACCACGCCGGCCCCGACCTGCTCCACGTGCAAAGGCACCAAGGCCTGTGCCCGCAGCATCGACCGCGCCGCACGCACCGTGTCGGCATCGATCAGCCCCTTGCGGGCTTGCCCATCGGCATCCAGGGCTTCGTAGGCGTAGGCGGGCATGGCGCTGTGAACAGGCCTTAGTCGCGCGTCACGCGGATCAATTCCTCGCGCGAGGTGATGCCCGCCGCCACCAGTCGCTCGCCGTCCTCGCGCATGAGGGTCATGCCCGTGGCGCGGGCCGCCTCGCGGATCTGGGCTTCAGCGGCCTTGCTGTGGATCAGGCTGCGGATGTGCTCGTCGGCCACCAGCAACTCAAACACACCCGTGCGTCCCTGATAGCCCGTGTAGCCACATTCGCTGCAGCCCACCGGATTGCGGGCCGTGTTCTCACCCGTGGCATCCCGCGCGGCGGGGACCGCGCAATGCCCACACAGCTTGCGCACCAGGCGCTGGGCCAGCACGCCCAGCAGCGACGAACTAAGCAGGAAAGGCTCGACACCCATGTCGGTCAGGCGCGTGACAGCGCTGGCGGCGTCGTTGGTGTGCAGGGTGGCCAGCACCAGGTGGCCCGTCAACGAGGCCTGGATGGCGATCTGCGCGGTCTCGAAATCGCGGATTTCGCCAATCATATGGATACGCCCGTCCATGTTGCAAC
>CAYNWR010000150.1:0-6697 GCA_964400915.1 uncultured Burkholderiaceae bacterium | reverse complement strand
GCTGCGGGTGCCGTTGACGGCTTCGGCCAGCAGCATGGTGAGGGCCGGCACGCGTTGGCAATGCCCACCCGTGTAGGGCGACTTCTCGTCGATCGCCAGGTTGATCAGGTTGATGAAGGATTCAAACAGCTCTTCGAGCTGGCTGATGAGCAGGCGGTTGGTCAGCGCGATGGCCGCCTGCGAAGCCAGCGATTCGGCCAGGCTCTGGTCGGCGTTGGAGAAGGTGACCACCTCGCCGGTGTCCGGATCGCGCGCGTTGAGCAGCTGCAACACACCAATGACCTCGTTGTCGTGGTTGCGCATGGGCACCGTCAGAAACGAGCGCGAGCGGTAGCCCGTGCGCTCGTCGAACTTGCGGGTGCCCGAAAAATCAAAGCCCTGCTCGGCGTAGGCGTCGGCGATGTTGACGGTGCGCTCGCGGATCGCCGCGTGGGCGGCCACCATGGCGTCGTTGGGTTCGCCATTGGCCTGGTACAGCGGCACGTTGGGGAAGTTGATCTGTTTGCCCGTGGTGCCACCCAGCGCGATGTCCAGCGAATCGGTGCGCACGATCTCAAAACGCAGTTCGCGCCGATCGTCCGTCATGCGGTACAGGGTGCCGCCATCGGCGTGGGTGATGGTCTTGGCCTCCACCAGGATCATCTCGAGCAGGCGTGTGATGTCGCGTTCACGCGAGAGCGCGGTGCCAATCTGGTTGAGCCGCTCAAGCCGGTTGAGCAGCGGCGCGATCACATCTTGGGCTGGTTCCACAGGTGGCCTCGTCGAAAGAAGGGGTGGCGGCATGTTACGGCAGCGTCTGCGTGGTCGCGGGTCATGGCAAGCCATCGCCAGCACGAAGTCGCGATTTATTACATGATTGCAGCGCGCATCCCCACAAGAACGAGGAGTCATCGATGCAAGCATCCCCCTGGCGCCGTCGGCGTGTGCTCGACGCCGCCTTGGCCGCCCCTTGGCTGGCCCTGTGGCCATTGGTGGCGCGCGCCCAAGCCGAGGCCTGGCCCACACGGCCCGTCACCATGGTCATTCCGTTTCCGCCGGGATCCATCTCCGACGTGATCGGCCGCGCGGTCAGCGAACGCCTGGGCCGTGCGCTGGGCCAGACGCTGGTGATCGACAACAAGCCGGGCGCCAATGGCGGTGTGGGTGCGTCCTACCTGCTGCGCAGCACCCGGCCCGATGGCTACAGCTTCATGATGGCCAGCAACGGGATCGTGTCGCTCAACAAATTGCTCACCCCCAACCTCAGCTACGACCCCACCGAGCTGGCGCCACTGGCGCTGGCGGCCGAGGTGCCGGCCGTGCTGGTGTCGCGGCGCAACCTGCCGGCGTCCGACCTGAAGGCGGTGATCGAGCTGTCGAAGGCCGAAGCCAAGGGCCTGTCGGTGGCCAGCGGCACCGCCACCGCCCACGTCGCCACCGAAACCCTCAAGGACCTGACGGGCGCCAACCTGGTGGTGGTGCCCTACAAGGGCGAGCCGCCTGGCCTGACCGATGTGGCGGGTGGGCAGGTGGACCTGATGATTCTGAACCTGCCGGTGGCGGTGGCGCAGATCCGCGCGGGCAATGTCAAGGCCATCGCCCTGGTGGGCGCGCGCAAGGTGGCCGCCATGCCCGACATTCCCCTGGCACGCGACACCGTGCCCGGTTTTGTCATGCCCAACGGCTGGACGGGGTTCTTTGCGGCCAACACCGTGCCCGCGCCGATCCGCGAGCGCCTGGCGCGCGAGCTGCAGCTGGTGCTGTCCGACCCCGAAATCAAGCAACGCGTCGAGGCCACACCCGGCACGGTGCTGACCCACGAGAACCCGGCCACGCTGGCCGCGCGCATCAGCAGCGAAAACGACACCTGGTCCCGCCTGATCAAGGCCATGAAAACCCCCATCCAGCAATGACAACCGACACCTCAGCCCATCCCCACGAACGCATCCGCCAGGCCCTCACGGGCATCTCGGGGGTGGCCGTCACGCCCTTTGACGATGCGGGCCGCATCGACCGTGCCACGCTGGCGCGGGTGATCGATCGCATCGCCAGCGCCGGCATCGACAACATCGTGAGCGGCGGCAACACGGGCGAGTACTACACGCTGTCGGCCGATGAAATCCGCACCCTGTACGAGGTGTCGGTGCAGGCCAATGCGGGCCGGCGCCTGGTGACGGCCGGCGTGGGCAAGGCCCTGGTGGAAGCCTGCGACCAGGCGCGCGCAGCAGCAGCAGCCGGTGTGGACCTGCTCATGATTCACCAGCCGCCCGATCCGTTTGCCTCACCCGAAGGCATGGTGGCCTATGTACACGCCGTGGCCGAAGCCACCGCCCTGCCCTGCATCCTGTACCTGCGCCGCGATGTGTTCTCCGAACGCGACTTTGCGCACCTGATCGGCCATCCCAAGGTGCTGGGGATGAAGTTCGCAGTGCCCGATGCCGTCAAGCTCGCCGAACGCGTGCGCCAGTGCGCCCCGCTGAACAAGATCGCGGTGTGTGGCCTGGCCGAACCCTGGGCGCCGGCCATGGCGGCCAGCGGTGCCAAGGGCTTTACCTCGGGCCTGGTCAATGTGTTTCCCGAGTTGTCGGTTCAGGTGCGCAACGCCCTGCAGCGCGGCGACTTTGCGGCGGCGCACGCCGCGTGTGAACGCATCGCGGGCTTCGAGGCGCTGCGGGCCATGCAGGGCAACGGCTGGAACGTGACGGTGGTCAAGCAGGCCATGCGGCGCCTGGGCATCCCGGTGGGCCCGGCGCGGGCCCCTGCCACCGCGGTGCTGCCGGCAGCGCATGCGGCCGAACTCGACAGCATCCTGCACGCCTGGGGGTGCAGTCTTGTCTGATGGCGCCCGCTACCGGGCAGAGGATCTTGTTGCGTACGCCCGCGACACCCTGGCCTCCACCGGCCTGACGGTGGCGATGGCGCAGGCCATGGCCGATCGCATGATCGATGCCGAACTGTTCGAGCAGCGCACGCATGGGCTGAACTTCCTGGGCAGCTACATCGACCGCATCGAGCGCGGGGCCATCGCCAAGGACGGCAGCCACACGGTGGTGGCCGACCGCGGCGCCAGCTTTGCCTGGAACGCGCAGCGCCTACCCGGCGCCTGGATGATGGCACTGGCCACCCAGCAGGCCATCGAACGGGTGGCCACCCACGGCAGCGTCACGGCCACCATTGCCGATTGCTCGCACATCGGCTGCCTGCAGGCCTATCTGCTGCCCTTCACGCAGCGCGGGCTGATGGTTCAACTGTCCGCCACCAACCCGGGCATCCGTTCGGTGGCGCCCTTCGGTGGCATCGACCCGGTGCTGACCACCAACCCGATGGCCATGGGCATCCCGTCGCGGGGCACGCCCATCCTGATCGACCAGAGCACTTCGCTGGCCAGCAACGCGCTGTTTGCGCGGTATGCCGCGCGGGGCGAGCGCCTGCCCGGCCCCTGGCTGCTGGGCGCCGACGGGGTGCCCACCGACGACGCCAGCGCCATCCAGGCCAAGCCACCCGCCACCATCCTGCCGCTGGGGGGCGTTGATTTTGGCTACAAGGGCTACGGCTTCGGCCTGATGGTGGAGGCACTCACCTTGGCCCTTCCCGGCTGTGGCCGCAAGAACGCGCGCGATGCCTTCGGGCAGGGTGTGTACCTGCATGTCGTCGATCCCGCCGCGTTTGTGGGGCGTGATGCGTTTCTCGACGAGATCGACCACCTGGCCGCGCAGTGCCGCGCGAGCCGTCCACGCCCGGGCGTGCCGCGCGTGCGCGTGCCCGGTGACCGTGCCATGCAAGGGCGCGCCACCCAGCTGCAGGGTGGTGTGTTGATTGCCAAGCCGCTGCGCGAACAGTTGCAGACCATCGTTCAAAGAACCGGTGTGGCGTTTCCCACCGCGCTGGCTTGACGCACGCAAGGCTTGCCAGCGGCCGAGCACTTGCGCCCCCTTTGTCCCCCGCACGCCCTGCCCCCCTTCACCCTCCCCCAAGGCCAAGCCCATGCTGCCCACCACCCAAACCCATCGCCCATCCAACCCAGGCCAGGCCGTGGCCCATGCAGGGTTGCCGGTGTTGCCGCTGCGATCATCGCGCCGCGATTGCCTGGTGCTGGGATCGCTGGGAGCCCTGCAGGCAGCGGTCTGGGCGCCGGGCCTGGCCATGGCTCAGGCCGCGGCGTTTCCGTCCAGGCCCCTGCGCGTGGTCATCGCCTTTCCGCCGGGCGCCGCACACGACACCCTGGGCCGCACCCTGGCCACCGAGTTCTCCAAGGGTTTTGCGCCCGGCTCGGTGGCCGAGAACAAGCCCGGTGGCGGTACGGTCATCGCCACCGACTTTGTGGCCAAGTCACCGCCCGATGGGCACACCGTGCTGGTGGTGGGTTTTCCGTTTCCGCTGATCAACAGCCTCTACCCCAATTCGAGAATCGACGTCACGCGCGACTTTGCGCCCATCGTCAACGTGATGTCCTCACCCAATGCGCTGGTGGTGCGCGCCGATTCGCCGCACAAGAGCGTGCGCGATCTGCTGGCGGCGGCCAAGGCGCAGCCCGGGCGCATCAGCTATGCATCCACGGGCAACGGCACCTCGCCGCACCTGGGCATGGAACTGCTCAAGCGCACGGCCGGTGTGGACATCACGCACATCCCCTACAAGGGCAGTGCGCCCGCGCTCACCGATCTGCTGGGTGGCCAGGTGGACGTGATGTTCGACAACCTGCCCAATGCCGTGCCCCATGCCAAGGCCGGGCGCCTGCGCATCCTGGCCGTCACGTCGGCGCAGCGCTCCAAGCTGATGCCCGACGCGCCCACGATGATCGAGGCGGGTGTGCCCGACTACGTGATGGACATCTGGTTTGGGGTGGCCGCCCCGGCCGGTACCCCACCGGAGGCCCTGGCCCGGCTCAACACCGAGATCAACCGCATCCTGGCCCTGCCCGAGGTGCGCGCCCGATTCGAGAACGTGGGCCTGGACCTCATCGGCGGCAGTGCCGACAGCTTTGGCCGCCTGATCGCCAGCGACGTGGCCAAGTGGGCGCGTGTGGTGCGCGAGGGGAACATCAAGGTCGAGTGACGCGGCGGTGGTGATGCAACTGTGGGCGCCACACCCACATCAAGACGCCACGGACATCAAGCCGCTGGCCGCCGCCCCACCTGCCAGATCATCAACACAAACAGCAGCACAAAGCCCACAAACCACAGGAAGGACCAGTTGGCGATGCTGCCGCCCAGAAAGGTCCAGTCGATCTTGGTGCAGTCGCCGCTGCCCTTGAAGATCATGGGGATGGCGCGCTGCAGCGGGAAGGTTTCGATCATTCCGTAGAAATCGCGCCCGCAGCTGGCGATTTCGGGCGGGTACCACTGCAGCCAGCTTTGCCGGGCCGCCGTGAAGGCACCAAAGCCCGCCAGGGCCGCGAGCAGGACCAATCCAACCAATTGATGGCCTTTTCGGCCGGTAGCGAGCGTCACCGCTGCAACAATTGCTATCAAAACAAAAGCGTACCGCTGCACCACACACATCGGGCATGGCACCAGGCCCACCACATGTTGCAGGTACAGCCCATAGGCCAACAACGCGATGCAGGCCGCCAGAACGAGCCCAAGAACACGGCGCGGGGACGAACCCAGCACCTCCAACCACTTCTGCATGAATCAGGAACCTCTGGGCGTAGCGCCCGTCGCCAACACCCTCATTGTGATCGAGGGTGGCCGCAAAAAGTTCTGCACCTAGACGATGAGGTTGCCCCAATCGGTGGCGGGCGGATCGTCCTCGTTGCGCCCTTCAAGCGGCATCGACGCCGTCTGGGGATTGCCTTTGCCGCCCAGCATCACCTCAGCCACCGAGCCTTCGCTCCAGCGGCGCGTGAGGCGCCGGTGCGTGCCGTCTTCGGACAGGGGCGCCGGGCGGGACAACAGGCCGTGCACGTCTTCGGCAAGACGCTGCAACTCCGATTCGCTCGAGAAATCACTTTCGCGACGACGATTCATGACGGTTTCCCCTGCGTGAGTTGGCCGAGCCCTGTGGCGGATCGCTGCATTTAAGCATACCGGATGCGTGCCAGGGCCGCACCCTGGGCCAGATTCTGGAGCTTGGCGCGAGCTATGTCACGGTCCATCGGGGCCATGCCGCAGTTGGTGCAGGGAAACAACTGCGCCTTGGGCACAAACTGCAGGGCGCGGCCGATGGTGTCGGCCACCTCTTCAGGGCTCTCCACCGTGTCGCTGGCCACGTCGATGACACCCACCATCACGTCCTTGCCGGCCAGCAGGCCGATCAGATCCATGGGCACGTGCGAATGCTGGCATTCCAGGCTCACGCGGTCGATGCGGCTGGCCGCCAGGGCCGGAAACACCTGCTCGTACTGGCGCCATTCGCCGCCCAGGGTGTTTTTCCAGTCGGTGTTGGCCTTGATGCCGTAGCCATAACAGATGTGCACGGCGGTCTTGCAGGCCCGCCCGGTGGTGGGGCTGGGTTGGTCCAGGCCCTGCGCCGCCCGCTCGAGCGCCTTCACGCCCCAATCGGCCGCCTCGGCCATGTAGACGTTGAAGGCCGGCTCGTCAAACTGGATCACATCCACCCCGTCGTCGCGCAGCGCCAGGGCCTCCTGATTGAGCAGTTCGGCAAACGCAAAGGCCATCTTCACGCGATCGGCATAGAAGCGATCGGCCACGGTGTCGACGATGGTCATGGGCCCGGGCAAGGTCGAGCCCTACCACGAAGACCACGCCGGGATGAA
>CAYNWR010000149.1:0-6779 GCA_964400915.1 uncultured Burkholderiaceae bacterium | reverse complement strand
ACGGCCGCCAGACGGATCAAGCGCACGTCGTAGCCCAGCGCATGGGCCGACTCCGGCGATTCGCCCACCGACCGCAGCACCAGGCCCGCACGCGTGCGATCCAGAAAGTAGATCAGTCCAGCCGTGAACAACACCGCCAGATAGACAAAGGGATGGTGTCGAAAAAAGGCCGGTCCCACCCAGGGCAGATCGGCCAGCCACGGCCAGGCATACGAGGCCCGCTCGGGCAGCTTGGCCTGCACATATTGAATGCCCGCAAAGGCCGAGAACCCGGCACCAAACAGCGAAAGCGCCAAGCCCGTTGCGTACTGATTGGTGCCCAGCCAGATCACCAGCACACCAAACAGCGCAGCCAACAAGGCGCCGGCACCTGCACCGGCGAGGAAACCCAAGGTGTCGCTGCCCGTGTGGACCACCGTCGCAAACCCGGCAATGGCCGCACACAGCATCATGCCTTCGGCACCCAGATTGACGACCCCCGCCTTCTCATTGATGAGCAGCCCCAGCGCGGCGATGGCCAGCACCGTGCCCGCATTGAGCGTGGCAGCCAACAGCAGTGCCCAGGATTCCATGTCAGTGCGATCCGGCGATGTGGCGGCGCACGCGTCGAACGCGATGCGTGATCAGCGTGTCGCAGGCCAGCAGCATGAACAGCAGCAGGCCCTGAAACACACCCGTGAGCGACTTGGGCAGCCCCATGCGCGATTGCGCGAGCTCGCCCCCGATGTAGAACATCGACATCAGCACCGCGGCAAACACCATGCCCAGGGGATGCAGGCGTCCCACAAAGGCCACGATGATTGCCGCAAACCCGTACCCGGCGGGCACATAGGGCGTGAGCTGGCCGATCGGGCCAGCCACCTCCAGCGCGCCGGCCAGTCCGGCAGTTCCGCCCGACACCAGGAGCGCCGTCCACAACGCGCGCCGCGCCGGAAAACCCGCATAACGCGCGGCAGCAGGTGCCAACCCGCCCACCTGCAAGGCAAATCCAGCACGCATGCGAAACAGGAACACCCACAGGCCCGCCGCGCCAACCAGGGCGATGATCAGGCCGATGCTCATCCGCGAGCCCTTCATCAAGCGCGGGATCTGCGTCACGGCTTCGAAGGTTTTTGACTGCGGAAAGTTGTAGCCGGCCGGGTCCTTCAAGGGCCCATTGACCAGGTACCCCAGCAGCAGCGTCGCCACATAGACCAGCATCAGGCTCACGAGAATCTCATTGGCGTTGAAGCGATCCCGCAGCAGCGCCACCAGGGCCGCCCACAACATGCCGCCCAGCACGCCCGCCAGCAGGATGGGCAGCACGATCCAGCCCGACGTGCCCTTGGTGGCCAGCAAAGCCACGTAGCCTGCAAATATCGCCCCCATCACGAACTGCCCTTCGGCGCCGATGTTCCAGACGTTGGAGCGAAAACAGACCGCCAGGCCCAGGGCGATCAGCAGCAGGGGTGTGGCCTTCACCATCAGCTCCCCCAGGGCGTAGGCGGTCTTGACGGGCTCCCAGAAGAACATCGTCAGCCCCCGCCACGGGTCCTTGCCCAGCGCTGCGAACAAGGCAGCTCCGATGACCACCGTGAGCACAAGCGCCAGCAAGGGCGAGCCGACGGCCCACCACCGCGACGCCTGGGGTCGCGCCTCAAGCCGCAGCATGCTGCCCTCGCTGTCCACCCACTTCGTCAGCGGTCTCGCCGACACGGGCGTCGCCCGCGCCGGGCCACAGACCGCTCATCCATTCGCCGATCTGCGCCACGCTGGCGTCGGCGCGGTCGATCGATGGCGACAAGCGGCCCCCGGCCATGACCTGAAGCCGGTCGCACACTTCGAACAATTCGTCGAGTTCCTCGCTGACCACCAGCACCGCACAACCCGCCTCGCGCAGTTCAAGCAACTCGCCACGGATCTGAGCCGCCGCGCCCACATCGACACCCCAAGTGGGCTGCGACACGATGAGCACACGCGGTTTGGCGTCGATCTCGCGGCCCACGATGAATTTCTGCAGATTGCCGCCCGACAGCGACCTGGCCGCAGCGTCGGGGCCATCGGCCTTGACACGAAACTGCGCAATCAGGCCTTGCGCCTGGGCCTTCAGCGCCCCAACCCGGATCCATCCCAAGCCGCCGACGGCGTCGGTGCGCGTGAGCAGCAGGTTGTGCGCCAGGCTCATCGACGGAACCGCGCCCCGGCCCAGGCGCTCTTCGGGCACGAAGTGCAAACCCAATGTGCGGCGTTCAGCGGGGCCCATGCGCCCCACGGGCGAGCCCATCAGCTCGATGCTGGCGGCCTCGGCGCGGGTGTCCTCCCCCGAGAGTGCAAACAGCAGTTCGCGCTGACCGTTGCCCGAGACACCGGCGATGCCCAGCACCTCGCCCGCTCGCAATTGCAGGTTCACGTCGCGCAGGTCGGTGCCGAACTGTCCGGACTTGGGCAGGCTCAGCTTGCGCACCGCAAAGGACAGATCGCCCAGCCTGGCTGGCCGGCTGGGCAGCGCCGGCGGCTCGGCTCCGATCATCAGGCGTGACAGGGACGCGTTGCTTTCCTGGCGAGGATCGCACACCCCCGTGACACGCCCGGCACGCAAGACCGTGCAGGCCGTGCACAGCTCGCGGATTTCCATGAGCTTGTGGCTGATGTAGAGGATGCTGCAGCCCTCGGCGGCCAGGGCCTTGAGCACCACAAACAGCTTGGCGACCGCCTGCGGTGTCAACACCGACGTCGGCTCGTCCAGGATCAGCAACCTGGGGTCGGCCAGCAATGCGCGCACGATCTCCACACGCTGCATTTCACCCACGCCCAGGGTGTGCACCGGCCGCGAAGGATCGATGTCCAGCCCGTATTCGCCAGCCTTGGCAACGATGCGTTCACTGACCTCGCGCAGGCTCAGCTCGCGCCCAAGGCCCAGCCAGACGTTTTCAGCCACGGTGGCCGTGTCGAACAGGCTGAAATGCTGAAACACCATGGCAATGCCCAGCGACCGGGCGTGCTGCGGGTTGCGCACGGTGACAGGCCGGCCGTCAAAGCGCATCTGTCCCCCGTCGGGCTTGACCGAGCCGTAGATGATCTTCATCAGGGTCGACTTGCCCGCGCCGTTCTCGCCCAGCACGGCATGGATCTGACCGGCCTCGACGTTCAGCGACACCTGGTCGTTGGCCACCAGGCTGGCGTAGCGCTTGGTGATGCCGCTCAGTTCCAGGCGCGGCGCCAAGGCAGGAACTGCGACGGTGTCGCTGTGAAGGGGTACTTCAGGCATCATTCTTGCGCGAGAATTCGGCTTCAATCATCCTAACCGGGATCGAACTCGACAAGGACTTCGTCTTGACCGCGACCCATCCCCTGCGGTTTTTGCGCCGCGGTGACATCGTCACGCAAAACAATGTACCACCCAGCCGGACCTTGCTGGAACTGCTGCGCGAGGACCTGCAGGCCTGTGGCACCAAGGAAGGGTGTGGCGAGGGCGATTGTGGTGCGTGCACGGTGGTGCTGGGTGAGCGCCGCAGCGACGGTCGCCTGCACCTCAAGGCGGTCAACAGCTGCATCCGACTGGCACATTCGATCGACGGCATGGCGCTGTGGACCGTCGAGGACCTGCAGGCCGACCCCTTGATCCAGCGCTCGGCCTGCGACGCACCTCACCCCGTTCAAGGCGCGATGCGGGCCGCCCATGCCAGTCAGTGCGGCTTTTGCACGCCTGGGTTTGTGATGAGCCTGTTTGCGCAATACCACGCGCCAGGCGACGCCCGTTGCCACGCGCAGCCGACCACGCCCTCGGCTCGACCGCCCTCGCTCACTCGGGAGCAAGCCCTTCACAGCCTGTCGGGCAACCTGTGCCGCTGCACCGGCTACCGGCCGATTGTGGAGGCCGCCTGCCGCATGCATGAGCAGCCCCCTGCCACACTCGATCATGAGCGGATACTACAAAAGTTAGAGCAAATGGACGAGCAGGGACGCTCGCCACCGACCCATTCTTCCTATATTTCTCCCGATTCGCTGCCACAGCTGCTGCGCGCGCGCCGCGATGTGCGCAGTGCTCAGTTGGTGGCCGGCTGCACCGACGTGGGCCTGTGGGTCACCAAGCAGCACCGCGTGTTCGACACGATCCTGGATCTCACCCGCGTGCGGGACCTGCAGCGCATCGAACACCATCCCCACCACATCGCCATCGGCGCGGCGGTGTCTCTCCAGGAGGCCTACGCGGCGCTGTGTGCCGAGCGCCCGCAACTGGCCGAGTTTGCCCATCGCTTTGCGGGCCTGCCGGTGCGCAACGCCGGCACCCTGGGCGGCAATGTGGCCAATGGATCGCCCATTGGCGATTCGATGCCCTTGCTGATCGCGCTGGGCGCGCAGGCCATCCTGATGCGCATGGACCGCCGCGGCGCCATTCACCACCGGCATGTGCCCATCGAGGCGCTGTACACGGGCTACCGCCAGCATGTGATCGCCAGCGACGAGCTGCTGGCCTGGGTGGTGGTGCCGCGGCCGACAACCGGCGAGCTGCTGCGCGTGGACAAGGTGTCCAAGCGCCGCGAGGACGACATCTCGGCAGTCTGCCTGGCCGTGTGCCTGCACCTGGACCCGCACGGCCGCATCACGCAGGCCCGCATCGGCGCCGGGGGTGTGGCGGCCACCCCGGCGCGCGCCCTGCGCACCGAACAGGCCTTGCAGGATCGGGGGCTCAGCGCCGATGCGATCGCCGCCGCGGCGGCGGTGCTGCAGGCCGAATTCACCCCGCTGTCGGACATGAGGGCGTCGGCCGCCTATCGCCGCCACGTGCTGGGCGCGCTGATGCAGCGCGTGTGGCTGTCGCACCAGGGGCAGATACCCATCGACCTGCAGGCCCTGCAGCCCACCGCGCCAGAGGGTGCACAGCCATGACGACGTCGAACGAAACGGCGCAAGCCGCCTGCGGGCAATCGTCCCCGCACGAGAGTGCTGCCGCCCAGCTGGCCGGCGCGGCCACCTACATCGATGACATGCCCGAATGGGCTGGCACCCTGCATGCCGCCCCCATCCTCTCGCGGGTGGCCCATGGCCGCATCCGCCGCATCGACACCAGCGCCGCCTGCCTGCTGCCCGGTGTGCGCGGTGTGGTGCTGGCGGCGGACATTCCCGGCGATCCGGTGCTGGCCGCGTTCGCGCACGATGAGCCGATCTTCGCCCGCGAGCACGTGCAACACATCGGCCAGGTGATCGGCCTGGTGGTGGCTGGTGACGTCATGACCGCCCGCCGTGCCGCGCGTGCGGTGCAGGTGGACATCGACCCGTTGCCGGCTGTTCTGGACGCGCGGGCGGCGCACGCAGCCGGCAGCTACGTGCTGCCCCCCGTGCATGTGCAGCGTGGCAACCCGGCGCACGCCCTGGCTGCGGCACCGCACCGCTTGCAGGGTTCGTTGGAAGTGGGCGGACAGGAGCACTTCTACCTGGAGGGGCAGATTGCCTACGTGCAGCCCCTGGAGCAGCAGGGCTGGATCGTCCACAGCAGCACGCAGCATCCAGGTGAGGTGCAGCATTGGGTGGCCCACGCCCTGGGCCTGACCAATGCCCAGGTGCGCGTGGAATGCCGCCGCATGGGTGGTGGATTTGGCGGCAAGGAAACTCAGGCCGGGCACGTGGCGGTCTGGGCCGCGGTGGCGGCGCACAAGTTCGCCTGCCCCGTCAAGTTGCGGTTGGACCGCGATGACGATTTCTTGATCACCGGCAAGCGCCATCCGTTCAGCTACGACTGGACCGTCGGTTTCGACGACGACGGGCGCCTGCGCGGCCTGGACCTGAGCATGCTCGTGCACTGCGGCTTCAGCGCCGACCTCTCAGGCCCGGTGGCCGACCGCGCGATCTTCCATTGCGACAACGCCTACTTCCTCGAGCACGTGGCGGTGCACTCGTATCGCTGCAAGACCAACACCCAGAGCCACACCGCGTTTCGAGGTTTCGGCGGCCCACAGGGTGTGATCGCCATCGAGGCCATCCTGGGTGATGTGGCACGCCATCTCGGGCTCGATCCCCTGCTGGTGCGTCAGCGCAACCTGTACGGGACCGACGAGCGCAACGTCACCCACTACCAGATGACGGTGGAGGACAACATCCTCGCGCCCCTGCTCGAAAACATCAAAAAGGATAGCAATTATTCAAGCCGCCGCGCTCGCATTCAGGCTTTTAATGCCCAGAGCAGTGTCATCAAGCGTGGGCTGTCCATCACACCGGTGAAATTCGGCATCAGCTTCACGGCCACCCTGTTCAACCAGGCCGGTGCACTGGTGAACGTCTATACCGACGGCAGCGTGGTGGTGAACCACGGCGGCACCGAGATGGGCCAGGGCCTGCACACCAAGGTGGCGCAGATCGTTGCTGACGAACTCGGCGTGCCCTTGGCGCAGGTCCGCGTGAGCGCCAGCGACACCGCGCGGGTGCCCAACGCGTCGGCCACCGCCGCCTCCAGCGGTACCGACCTGAACGGGCGTGCGGCCCAGTTCGCGGCCCGCAACGTGCGCGACCAGCTCGCCGCGTTTGTCGGGGGGCTGGACGCCTGTGGCGCCGGCGGCGTGCGTTTTGAGCATGGGCGTGTCATCACCGACAAGGCCACGCGCAGCTTTGCCGAGGTGGTGGCCGCCGCCCACGCCAACCGCATTCCCTTGTGGAGCGATGGCTTCTACCGCACCCCCAAGATCCACTACGACAAGACCACGCTGACGGGTCGACCGTTCTATTACTTTGCCTACGGCGCCGCATGCACCGAAGTCGCCATCGACACGCTCACGGGGGAGTCGCGTGTGCTGGCCATCGACATC
>CAYNWR010000148.1:0-6790 GCA_964400915.1 uncultured Burkholderiaceae bacterium | reverse complement strand
CATCGCGCTGGCCAATGCCATCCTGGACATCACGCCCGAGCCACGAGCCGTCAAGCCCGCCAAGGTGCGCCGGCACGATCTGGACACCTATGGAGTTGCCGAACTGGGCCTGGCCGGTGCCCGCAACACACTGGGCCAGGTCAGCAAGCTGGTGCGCAGCGTGCCGCGCGCCGCACGCCTGGCGCTGCAGGCCTGGCGCGCGCGCGAGGAACTGGCGGGTGACGGCGACAGCAGCGCCCAAGGCTGGTTCGCGCCGCGCACACCGCTGAACGTGAACATCACGAATCAGCGCAGTTTTGCCAGCTTGTCGCTGCCGCTGAAGGAAATCAAGGCGATCGGCCAGGCCAACGGCGCCACCATCAACGATGTGGTGCTGGCGATCTGCTCGGGTGCCCTGCGCGACTACCTGGCCGATCACGGTTGTGTTCCGGAATCGCCCCTGCTGGCCGCAGTGCCCATCAGCCTGCGCGAAGAAGGCAACACCGACCTGAACAACCAGGCGTCAATGATCCGCATCAGCCTGGCCAGCACCATCGCCGACCCCCTGGCGCGCTTGGCCGGCATCGTCGAAGCGAGTCGCCGCGCCAAACTGCTGGCCGGGCGCTTCAAGTCGGTGATTCCGACCGATTTTCCCTCGCTGGGTGCACCCTGGCTGCTCAGTGGCGCAGCAGCGCTCTTTGGCCGTTCGCGGATCGCCAACCGGATGGCGCCTTTGGCCAACGTGGCCATCTCCAACGTCCCGGGCCCGAAATTTCCGCTGTACCTGTGCGGCGCGCGCATGCTCACGTACTACCCGGTCTCGATCGCCGTGCACACCATGGCGCTGAACATCACCGTGCAAAGCTACAACGGCTCGCTCGATTTCGGGTTGACCGCCTGCCGCAAGGCCATGCCCGACCCGGCCGACCTTGCCGCACAGATGCGGGCCGCCCACAAGGCCCTGTTGCGTTTGTCGATGCCAGCGGCCATCGCCGATGCGACCCCGCCGATACCGGCACCACCACAAGCACAGGCACGTCCAACCAAAGGCGCGCGCAACGCCAGTGGCCACTCACGCCGACGGCGGGAATCCTTGGCTCACATCAAAAACAATAGCTAAAAGTTCATGCCCCGCGCTCGCTGAATGGCAGTTTTCCCATAAATATTGAATTTCCGAGATCGGTTCGCGATCCCTGCGCTGCACAATACCAACATGGGAGAGGACGCGAGACCAGGTAAATGGAATGAAGCGCGCCTGACGCTGCTCGAAGGCGTGGCCGATGCGGTGCCGGCGGCGCTGGCCTATTTCGAAGCGCAGACCTTGCGCTGCCAGTTCGCCAATCGGCGATACGCCGAACTCAACGGCTGGACGAGCCAGAGCATCCTGGGCAAGACGGTGCGCGAGGCCATCGGTGACGCAGCCTGGGACAGGATCCAGCCCGATGTCGCCCGCGTGCTTCAAGGGCAGCCCAGCCAATACACACGCGACGCCACCCTGCCCGACGGCCGGGTCCGCAAGATCGAGGTCAGCCTGATCCCCCACATGGGCGGCAGCGATCGGCCCATTGGCGCCTTCGTGATGATCCAGGACGTTACGGCGCATTGGGAAGCCCAGCAAGGCCTGATCGAGGCCGAGGAGCGCATGCGCAAGTTTGCGCAGGCCACCACCGAAGGCATCGTCTTTCATCGCGACGGTGTCATCACCGACGCCAACGAAGCCATGCAACACATGCTGGGGCTGTCGCTGACCGAGATTCAGGGGCGCCACGTGCTGGAGTTCATCGCGGAACACCTGCGCGACCGCACCGCGCAGTACATGCGCGAAGGCCGCGAAGACCCGTATGAAACCGAGGCCCTGCACCGCTCGGGTCGCCTGCTGCCCATCGAAGTCGTCGGCAAGACCATGCCCATGCAGGGCGAGAGCTTCCGTCTGGCGGTCGTGCGCGACATCACATCTCGCAAGGAGGCGCAGCGGCGCATCGAGTACCTGGCGCACCACGACGCCCTGACACAGTTGCCCAATCGTGTGCACATGCAGGAAAAGCTCCAGTCCATCCTGGCGCTGGCCAAACGCCACGGCAGTTCGGTTGCTGTGCTGTTTGTCGACCTCGACGGGTTCAAGCCCGTCAACGACCGGTACGGCCATCAGGCAGGCGATCGGGTGCTGGCCACGGTGGCGCAACGCATCCTGGCCACCGTGCGCCACGCCGATGCCGTGGCGCGCATCGGCGGTGACGAGTTTCTCGTGGCCCTGTCCGATGTGCGCGACGACGGTGCCGTCGCAACCATTGCCCGCAAGGTGCTGGCCGCCATTGCAGAATCCATCGACCTCGGCGGCCCGCAGGCACGCGTGTCGGCCTCGATCGGCATCAGCGTCTACCCGCGCGATGCCACCGCCGGTGATGAACTGATCGTGCTGGCCGATCAGGCGATGTACGAGGCCAAGGACGCCGGCAAGAACGCGTACCGGTTCTACAAGGCGCCCCCATGAGCGCGCGCCAGGCATCCAGGCCCACGCTGCCCAGACGCCCATGAGTCTGGGCGGCAGCTAGCGCACGAACTGATCGACATAGTTCGAGCCCAGGCCGTTGGCGATGTAGTGCTTTCGGCACATCTCGATTTTGGAGAACACGTCCTCGTAGCCCGTGGGCACACCCGCGTCATCCACGTACACCATCGCGCCGTGGATGTTGAAGAAGGTGATCATCTCGGTGTCCTTGCCATCGGCCGATCCGCCGGTGTGGTCGTCCACCACCAGCGTGTGGATTTCGCCGGGCGGCTCGTAGACGAAGGCACCCTCGCGGGCCACCCAATCGTGTTCGAGGTAGCGCCACGCTCCCTTGATCACATAACCCGTCACCCAGGATGGGTGGATGTGCCGCGACAAGACGCCGCTCTTGCGCACGCGCAGCAGGTTGCACCAACTGCCCGTGACGGTGTTGAGCAGCAGCGGGCGGAACCACACCAGCGGCGCCTGCGGCACCCAGACGCGTTCGTCATCGGGAATGGCCTGGATGGCGATTTCGGGCTGGATGCCCGGGAGTTGAACAATCATGCGATGCCCCTGGTTGGCGTGAACGCGTTCGATCGCGCCGTCATTGCACGAGGTAGCCACCATCCACGGGAAGCACCACACCCGTCACGAAGCCCGCGGCAGGCGACGCCAGGAACAGTGCGCACTGCGCCACGTCCTGCGGTGTGCCCCAGCGGCCCATGGGCGTGCGGCCGATGATGGTGCTGTTGCGCGCCGGGTCGTCCTGCAAGGCCTGGGTAAAACGCGTGGCGATGTAACCGGGCGCCAGCGCATTCACGCGGATGCGATCGGGCGCGAAGGCAATCGCCAACGACTTGGTGAGTTGGGCGACGCCACCTTTGCTGGCGCTGTAGCCAGGTGTGAAGCCGCTGCCGAAGAAGCTCAACATCGAGGCGATGTTGACGATGCAGCCCTGGGTGGCGGCCAGTGCCGCGCGTGCGGCGGAACAGGTTCGCAAGCTGCCATTGAGGTTGATGTCGATCACGTCGGCAAAGACGTTTGGGTCGAGTTCCTGGTTGCGGCGGATGATGCCCGCGCAATTGACCAGCACGTCGATCCGGGGCTGTGCGGCGATGCAGGCCTTGACGGCGCCGTCATCGCGCACATCAAGCACGCTGCGCGACGTCGCCTGGGGTACTTCGCTTGCGGCGGCTGCCACCTCCTCGGGTGTGGCGCCCGTCACGCGGGCGCTGGCGCCGTGGGCAATGAACGCGTTGGCGATGGCGGCACCGATACCGCTGGTACCGCCGACAACAAGCACGTGCCTGTCGCGAAAAGCCTGGGAGTCGAATCCGGTGGAGGGGGTCATGCTGGGCTTGCCTCGGTTGTGGGTGTCAAAGCCTGGGATGTTAGTGCTTGCAGCCTGGTCCTGATGTGCGGGTTGGCATGGGCAGGCGTGCGCCGGCTGCCGCCATCGGGGACTCGGCCGCACAATGGGCACCCCTGTCCGCACGAGGCACCCCGTCCTGATGCGGCGGCGTTCATCGGATCAACACCACCCACCTGAAAGGCAACCATGTTCAGTCACGTCATGCTCGGCACAAACGACATCGAGCGCTCCAAACGTTTTTACGATGCGGTGCTGGGGGTTCTGGGCGCGGGCGCGCCGGTGCGCAACAACGCCAAGACCGGGCATGCGCGGCTGTTCTACCGACACGACGGCGGAACCTTCTGCGTGAGCGAGCCGATCAATGGCGAGGCGGCCACGTTTGCCAATGGAGGCACTGTCGGTTTCAAGTGCGCAACACCCGAGTTGGTGCATGCCTTTCACGACACCGCGGTGGCCCACGGGGGGACCTCGATCGAAGGGCCGCCGGGGCTGCGCGATGGCCAGATGGGCGGGTTGTACCTGGCCTACGTGCGCGACCCCGATGGCAACAAGCTCTGCGCCTTGCACCGCCCAAAGGCAGGCTGAACGGCGGGCGCCCGCAGCGGCGCCCGCGCTGGCGCCTCGCTAAACTGGCCGTCTTCGCCCCGACGGACCGTCCCTACGAAAGGCCAGTGCCACCATGCCCACCATTCACATCGAGATGTTCGAAGGCCGCACCCTCGAGCAGAAGAAAAAGCTGGTCGAAGAGATCACCCGCGTGACCTGCGAGGTGCTGCAAGGCAAGCCCGAATCGGTCGACATCATCATCACCGACATTGCGCGCAGCAACTGGGCCACGGGCGGCAAGCTCTGGTCCGAGCCACGCTCTTGAGCGAACCCGACCCCGCACCAGCTGCCATTCGTGGCAGCGTGGCCGACCTGCGGCAGCGCCACGGCCCTCATTTCCGGTGGTTGTTGCTGATCTCCGTGATGACGGGCTCGATGGCCGCCATCATGTCGTCAACCATCGTCAATGTGGCGATCCCGGGCCTGAGCCACGAGTTCGACCTCGGCCAGGGGCGCGCGCAGTGGGTCAGCTCGGGCTTCATGCTGGCCATGACCGTGTCGATGCTGGCCACACCCTGGCTGCTCGCGCGATTCGGTTACCGGCGCGTCTACCTGGGTGCGCTGGCCGCGCTCTTTGCCGGCGGTTGGGCCGGTGGCCTGGGCCAGGGCTTTGGCATCGTGCTGGCGGCGCGGGTGGCCGAAGGTCTGGCTGCCGGGGTGGTGCAGCCCATTCCACCCTTGATCATCCTGCGCACCTTCGAACCACACGAACAGGGGCGTGCCAGCGGGATCTTCGGCATGATCGTCGTGTTGGCACCTGCCTTGGGGCCCAGCGTGGGGGGCCTGCTGGTCGACTGGTTTGGCTGGCGTTCCATTTTCTTCATGGTGCTGCCGTTTTGCCTCGTGTCGGGCTGGATGGCGCTGCGCTACGTGCCGCTCACCGCCCCTGGCGGGGTGCTGCCTGGGCCCGACCAGGCCAGGCTTGACAGCATCGGGCTGCTGCTGGCGAGCACCAGCACCATCTGCCTGCTCAATGGCCTGGTGGGTTTGCAAGGACGCAGCGGCACGGGGCCGATGCCCGTGCTGCTGTGGCTCCTGGTCAGCGCACTGGCCGGCATCGGATTCGTAGCCTGGCAACTGCGCCAGGTCCGTCGCGGGGCCGAGCCCCTGATCACGCCGGAGCTGTTCCGGCACAAGACCTTCGCCATGGGCAGTCTGGTGGCCTTCATCTACGGCACTGCGCTGTTCGGCTCCACCTACCTGATTCCGGTCTACATGCAAAACGGATTGGGCCTGTCGCCTTCGCTGGTGGGAACGCTGTTCCTCCCTGCAGGCCTGGTGCTGGCGGCAACCATCGCCATCGTGGGCCGCCTGGCCGACCGCTGGCCCACACGCACGCTGGTGGTCACGGGCCTGGTGCTGCTGTCGCTGTCGTTTGCGCTCAACGCCCTGGTCACCGTCGCCACCCCGCTGCCGGTGCTGGTGGCCCTGGCGATCCTGGGACGCATCGGGCTGGGCTTCATCCTGCCCTCGCTCAACCTGGGTTCCATGCGCGGGCTGAGCAAGCCGCTGCAACCGCAGGGTTCGAGTGTGATCAGCTTCGTGCGCACCCTGGGCGGCGCGGTGGGCATCAGCGTCTGTGGCATCGTGCTCGAATGGCGCCTGAACGCCAACGCACTGGCGGGGGCTGTGCCGCTGCTGGCCTACAACCAAACCTTCATCCTGCTGGCCGCTGTGTGCTCGCTGGCGCTCGTGGCGGCCTGGCACCTTCGTGACGCACCCCCGACATGACACCTTCCACCCAGCACCGCGTTGCCACCTACGACATCTTCCTGCCCTGTGCCGCGGGCGCCGAGCCTTTCCTGGCGGCCGAGGTCACGCGCGTCACCGGCGCTGCAGCGCATGCCCAACGCGCGGGCGTGCGCCTGCGTGGCGATTGGGCCGCCGTGATGCGCCTGAACCTGCACAGCCGCATGGCACAGCGTGTGCTGGTGGAGCTGGCGCACGCGCCGTATCGCAGCGAAGACGACATCTACCAGCTTGCCTTCAGCATCAACTGGAGCGATTGGTTCACCCCACGCGAGACCTTCCGGGTGGACCTGAGCGCCCAAGCCTCCCCGCTGCGCAGCCTGAACTTTGCAACCCTGCGCGTGAAGGACGCTGTGGCCGATCATTTCCGCGATCGCCACGGCGTGCGGCCCAGTGTGGCCACCCGTGGCAGCGATCTGCGCGTGTTCGCCCACCTCAGCGCGACGCATTGCACGGTGTCCATCGACACCTCGGGCGAGCCCTTGTTCAAGCGCGGCTGGCGCGAGGACAAGGGCGACGCGCCGCTCAAGGAAACGCTGGCGGCGGCGATCCTGGCAGCCGCCGAATGGGACGGCAGCCTGCCGCTGTACGAC
>CAYNWR010000147.1:0-6826 GCA_964400915.1 uncultured Burkholderiaceae bacterium | reverse complement strand
CGCTTGGGCAGGTCGCCACGCATGGGGAAGGGCGTGTCGGGCAGGTTCAGGGTGGATCGGTAGTCGGTGGAATCGGTCATGGCCGTGGGCAAAAGGAACAAGGAAGGGCGCGGCAGCAACCGCAGCGCGACACAGGGCGTGGGGCGAGGGTGGGGCAACAGGCCGGCTGCGCGATGCGGCCAGCCGCCCCTTCAAATTCGGGGGTTGCGGGCCAGCCAGTCGCGTGCGGCCTGGCAATCGCGCGCGATGCCGGCCTGCAGGGCGGGCAGGCTGTCGTAGCGCAGTTCGTCGTGCAGTTTGTGCAGCAGTTCCACGCGAATGATTTTACCGTAGGCCCCCTCGGCGCCCAGCGCTGCGGGCCAATCAAAGCAATGCGTCTCCAGCAACACCCGGCCACCGTTGACGTCGTCCGGGTCCAGCGACGGCCGCACGCCCAGGTTGGCCACACCACTGAGGGTGTGGTCAGCCAGCCCCAGCACGCGCACCACGAAGATGCCGCTGGCGGCGGGCTTCCAGTGTGAAAAGCGCAGGTTCAGGGTGGCAAACCCGTCGGCGCGCCCCAGCGCCGATTCCCCCAGGCGGCGGCCCAGCTTGCGCCCGTGCACCACATGCCCGCTGATGCTGTAGGGCCGCCCCAGCAGCGCGGCCACATCGGCCATGCGCCCCGCGCCCAGCGCTTCGCGCACGGCCGAGCTGGACACACGCAGCTTGTGCACCTCGAAACTGTTCATGCGTGCCACGTCGAAGCCATGGGCCGGGCCGGCCGTGTCCAGCATGGCGTAGTCGCCCGCGCGCCTGGCACCGAAGCGGAAGTCGTCGCCCACCAGCACATAGCGGGCGCCCAGGCCGCGCTGCAGCACCTGCTCGATGAATTCGCCTGGCGACAAGCCCGCCAGTTGCGCGTTGAAGCGCAGGATCACGCACTGATCGATGCCGCAGGCCTCCAGCTCGCGCAGTTTGTCGCGCAGCGTGGCGATGCGCGCAGGGGCGAGCGCGGGGTTGCGCGCACGCGCCGCGAAGAAATCGCGTGGATGCGGCTCGAAGCTCAGCACCGTGGTGGGCAGGCCGCGGTGGCGCGCCTCGTTGCGCAGCAGCGCCAGCATGGCCTGGTGGCCGCGATGCACCCCGTCGAAGTTGCCGATGGTCAGGGCGCACTGGCGCGCGATCGCCGCATGCTGAAAACCGCGAAAGACACGCATCATGGGATTGTTACATTATTGATAGCAATGGGGGCATGAACGACACGCGCCCGGAGCCGGTTTGTCTCAATTCGGTCGCAAAAACAAGTTATATTGTGCCAATCGATGGGGCATGCCCGTTTCGGGCGCAAATGCCGGACTTGGAGGTCGCTGTTGAAGGTGCTGAAGTTGTCGGCCCAGGGTCTTCCGCAATCGTGGATTTCTCTGGAACAAGCCGTGATCCATTACGCCGCCGATGAGGTGCGCTGGGAATCGGGTGGCGAGGTGGCCGTTTTTCGCGGCGGCCACAACGCCGTCACGGGTGCGCAATCGATCATCACGGTCAACAGCATCATCGGCACCAAGGGGGTGCCGGGCATCAACCCCTTTGATCTGCGACCGGGCCTGACCAACACCAAGCTGTTCGCCCGCGATCGCCACGTGTGTGCCTACTGCGGCGGGCTTTTCGACGAAACCGAACTCACGCGCGAGCACATCATCCCCTTTGCCCAAAACGGGCGCGACCACTGGATGAACGTTGTCACGGCTTGCCGAGCCTGCAACCACCGCAAGGGCAATCGCACGCCTGAACAGGCCGGCATGCCCCTGCTGTATGCCCCCTACGTGCCCAGCCTCTGGGAAGACTTCATCCTTCGCAACCGGCGCATCCTGGCCGACCAGATGGAGTTTCTGCTGGCCCACGTGCCACGTTCGTCTCGCCTGGTGATCTGAGGCGCCGCTGTGCGCTGCCGGTGTGAAACCCGCGCCGGCCGGTTTCGGTGTGCGCACTCTAGACACCACGGCACTTGACCTTCGTCAGCCCGACCCTAGAACAGCCCGCTTCATTCGGCTGCCACTTGATCCCTGTCACTTGATCGCCTGCTTCGAGTCCCCAGCATGGGACTTGAAGGGCCGCGTTGTGCGGTCCTGCAACTGCAAGGAGGCGATATGCAAGACCGCGGATGGCGATCGTGGGTGGCGGGAATCCTCGGGTTGGGGATGTTGGTGTTGGCCGGTGTGGCGGGGGCTGCGCCGCGCCTGAGCATTGCACCCAGTGGCAGCTTGTCGGGCGTGGCCAATGTGCCGATCGTGATCACGGTGGACAACCCGGAAGGCTTGGCGGTTCGCTCGTTCAAGGTGCTGCTCAACGGACTGGATGTCACGGCGGCGTTTGCGCAGGCAGCGCGCGTGAGCACCACCGGCACATCCAGCAGCGCGCGGGTGGACTACCTGTTTGCGCCGGGAAACTGGTCGGTTGAAGCCCAGGCCAGCTTTGCAACGCCGACCGGCCTGATCGAATTGAGCACCACCGCTGCGCTGATCGTGCCGGGTGACGCGCAGGAGCGGCGCAAGGCTGCGGTGATGGACAAGGTGCGCGCCTACATCAACCACCTGGCGGGTTACCAGTTCACACCCTGGATCAGCCTGGGCGATCCGGCGAAGTTTCAGGCGCGCATCAACGACAGCGATGTGCAGGTGTATGTCGATCCGGTCTATCTGTCCGACAACCAGGCCGAATACGTGGAGAAATACTGGTTTGGCCTGAGCTACTACCACGACCTGGTCATCCGCGCCGAACCCGAGCTGTACAGCGTGGGCGGCACCACCTACAGCGCGCAGACCTTGTGGCACGAGATGGTTCACGCCATCAGCCACGGGGCCGAGGTGGCGGCCGGCGCGCCGCCGCTGCCGCTGGACGACCACGCCTTTCTGGGCCGCGTGGAGGCCTGCATCGCGGGCATCACCAACAACCTGACGGTCTTTGACGACTTCCTGCGCACCACGGGGAAGAACCCGACGGCTGCTCAGGCCGCGCAGATAAGGCCCCGCTGGAAGCAGACGCGCAGTTTCTGCAAGGACGCCAGCCGCTCGGCCTACGCCAGCGATGGTTACCCCACCGACGCGCAGATGGCCGCGTTGAAATCGCTCACAGGCATCAGCCTGGACATCGAGGTGATCAGGCAGGGCTACCTGGCCGCCGGCTATTCGCCGCTGTACTTTGCAGACTTCAAGGTCAGCATCAGCTCACCGGCCAGTGGCGCCGAGGTATCGGCCAACCAGGTGGTGGTGACGGCCAGCTTCGAGAACAACGAACCCGATCTGGAGGTCAGCCGCGTGGGCTTTCTGATCAATGGTTCGCTGCAGGAGGCGCCACGCGCGGGCAACACCTTCCAGACGACGGCCGTGCTGCGCACGGGCGACAACACCATCGTGGCGGTGGTGGCCACCACCGACGGACAGGTGTTTGCCAGCGCACCCGTGGCGGTCAAGAGCAATGCGCTGAACAACACCTATCACATCCGCATCAGCTGGGACAAGAACGACACCGACGTCGACCTGCACTTCACCTGGAACGGCAACGACTGCTACTACGGCAACAAGACCCCGACCTGGGGATCGGCCGCCACCTCACCCAAGCTGGATGTGGACGACACCAATGGATTCGGCCCCGAGAACATCACGATCAATGCCTTGCCCGGACCGGGCACCTACCGGATCTGGGTGTACTACTACGGCGATCACGGCAATGGCGCGACCAACGTGTATGCCTCGATCTACAAGGACGGTGTCGCGTTGACCTCGTCTGCCCGGCAGATGTCCCACCACGAAAGCTGGACGCTGCTGGAGTTCACCGTGCCATGAGCATCGGCGGCCAAGCGCAAACCGCCGGATGGCTCAGTGCGTGAGTTCGAGCACCGTCACGCGCTGTTCGGCCAGGGGCCACACGCGGCCCACCAGGCGCTCGCCATTGAACTCGGCGGTGATGGCACGTGGCGCGGCGCTCGGCAGCTTGAGCTTGGAACTGGCCACGCCCGCACCGGGCGGTACACCCGGCGGGGCCTTGCCGTCCAGGCTCATGCGGTCGCGCGGTGGGTCGAAATACCCGCGGGGACGCACGAACTGCACCAGGGCCTGCGCATCGCGGTCGGCCGGGGCGATGCGTTCCAGGCGCAGGTTGACGATGCCGCTGCTGCGCACAAACGCGCTGCGGTAGATGTGGCTGGTGGCATAGCCCGGCGCCGAAACGACGAACTCCAGGGCCGATGCGGAGGGCACCTCCACCGGCCCGTAGCGCCCATCGCTCCCTACCGTGGTGCTCGCCAGTGGCGCCCCGTTGCGTTCGCCAGAGTCAGAATTGATAGCAAACACATCAACACGGGCGCCCGCCACAGGCAAATTGTTGACAAAATTCCCGCTGGAGGCGTTCAACGGGTCGAGGCCCAGGCCCGTGACGCGTCCAGCCAGGCGCACGCGGGGCCCTTCGGGCGCAATGGCCGCAGCGGGTGTGGGCTGCCCCGTGATGAAGGCGAGCGCGGCGTCGAAGGCCGGCTGCGAATAGGACGTCTCGCGGTGGTCGATGCGTGGGATGACCACGTTGTGCGCGCCCTTGAGCTCGGGGCCCGCTGGCGTCACACCCGTGGCGGTGCCGCGCTTGCCGATCCAGAGGCCATCGGCTTGCGCGAACTTGTCGTTGTCGGCCGAGCGCACTGTCATCCAGCGCACCGGCCCGGCCACTTCGTCGCCCGCCGCATTCTTGGGCGCATTGAGACTGCGCAGGAAAGCGCCATGCCCCGCGAATTCGCTGTTGTCGGAAAGGCCGGGCAGCGGCACCGCCCACACGCCGTGGTTGGGTGTGCCGCCCAGGATCGCGTACGAGACGGTCTTGTCGCCACCGCCGTTTTGCACGTAGTTGCGGATGGCATTGCCGCCGCGCGAATTGCCCATCAGCACCACCTGCGACGCCCCGGTGCGCCGCAGCACGGATTCGACCTCGGATTTCAGGAAGGCCATGTGCTCGGCCGTGGAGCTGCGCCCTGGCTGCGCGCGGGTGTCGTCATCGCGCGCCAGCGGGAAGGGCAACTCGATTGCGTGCAGACGATCGCGTGGCCACCCATTGGACTCGAAGCGCCAGACCACGGTTTGCCACAGCGCGGCGGAATCGCCATTGCCGTGCACCATCACGATGGGAGGCCGCTCGGGCGCGCGTGTGGGCGGGCTGGAACAGGCGGACAGACCCAACGCCAGGGGCAGGGCCAGCGCACCCAGCGCGGCGCGCGTCACCCAGCGGCGCGGCACTGCGCGGGCTGGCGGATTCAGTGCATCGGGCTTCATGGTGTGGCGCTCCGGATGGGCTCAGGCAAAGACGCCGGCGGTGTCCTGCATGCGCGCAGACACCTCACCCAGCTGATGCATCGTGTCCCCAAAGGCGAATTCCAGTTGCGTGAGCGCCCGAAAGTAGTGGCTGACGATGTATTCGCAGGTCACGCCGATGCCGCCATGCAGCTGCACGGCTTGCTGGCCAATCGCCCGCATCGACACACCGACCTGGTATTTGGCGCGGGCCATCGCCATGCGGCGCTCGGGCGCCGGCGCGCCCAGCTTGAGCGAGGCGTAGTAGCTCATCGAGCGGGCCAGCTCCAGCTGCATCTTCAGATCGGCCATGCGGTGGCGCAGCGCCTGAAAGCTCGCCAGCGTCTGCCCGAACTGCTTGCGCGTGTTCAGGTATTCGGCCGTGATGGCCATGGTCTTGTCCATCGCGCCCATCGCATAGGCGCAGGTGGACGCAATGCCGATGTCCACCCCTTGCTCAACCGCGTCCTGCCCCGCCCGCGTCACCAGCTGCGCCGCCGCGGCGGCTAGGACGATTTCTGCGGCACGCCCACCGTCTTGCGTGGGATAAGCGCGCACCGTCACGCCGGGGGCGCTGCGGTCCACCAGGAACAGCGCGGGCTGCCCACCCGCCTGCGCCGAAACCAGGAAGGCCTGCGCATGATCGCCCGCCGGCACCACGGACTTGGTGCCCGTGAGCGTCCAGGCGCCTCCGGCTTCCTGGGCGGTGGTGGTGCAGACATCGGTGCGATAGCGCCCCGCGCGCTCCTGCCAGGCAAAGGCCACCAGCGCCTCGCCGCTGGCCACACGCGGCAGCCAGGCGCTGCGCAGCGCGTCGTTGCCGTGCTGGGCCAGCAGCGCACCGGCGATCAGCGATTGCGACAGGGGTTCGAGCACGATGCCGCGTCCGAGCTCTTCCAGCGCCACCATGGCCTCGACGGCACCCATGCCCATCCCGTCGTTTTCGGTGGGCACGTACAGGCCACACAGGCCCAGCTCGGCCATTTCGTTCCACGCACCCTGCGAGAACCCGCCGTCGTGCTCGATCGCGCGGCGCCGCGGCAGGTCATAGGCGCGGTCCACCCACTTGCGCACCGCGTCGCGAAGTTGCTCTTGGTCGTCTGAAAAATCAAAGTCCATTTGTGTTCCTAGCGAAGCTGAATTTGGAGCCCCCTCCTTGAGGGGGGCAGGGGGAGCAGCAAAGACGGCGCAAAGCGCAAACCGTCCAGGGCCTTTAGCCCAGAACGGTCTGGGCAACGATGTTTCGTTGCACCTCGTTGCTGCCGCCGTAGATCGTGGTCTTGCGGTAGTTGAGGTAGGTGAGCACCAGCGGTGGGTAGGTGATCGCGCGGTCGGGCCAGAGGCTGCCCAGGGCCGCATCGCCCTGCCAGCCAGCTTCCATGGCTTCGCGCACCAGGGGCAGCGCCGCCGGGCCTGCCGCCAGCATCATCAGCTCGGTGTAGCGCTGCTGGATCTCGCTGCCCTTGATCTTCAGCAGGCCGGCCACGTCCAGGCTCTGCTTGCCCGACTTCTCGGCC
>CAYNWR010000146.1:0-6854 GCA_964400915.1 uncultured Burkholderiaceae bacterium | reverse complement strand
GCTGTTCGGCGCCACCTTGGCCGACCAGCAATGGGTGCAGTTCAAGCTGGCCGAGATGAAGACCGAGGTGGAGTGCCTGCGCGCGCTCACCTACCGGGCCTGCGATCTGTACGTGCAGGGGCAGGATGTTCTGGAGCTGGCCAGCATGGCCAAGCTCAAGGCGGGGCGTCTGAACCGCCTGGTCCCCGACACCTGCCTGCAGTTCTGGGGTGGCATGGGCTTCACGCTGGAGAACAAGGTCTCGCGCATGTACCGCGACGGCCGACTGGGCAGCATCGGCGGTGGCGCTGACGAGGTGATGCTGGGCATCCTGGCCAAGATCATGGGCATCCAGAAGCGTGGGGTGAAGTGATGGCGGCAATGCGGTTTCCTGTAGGCCTGCCGCTGAGTGGCTGCGCTGTGCCGGTGGCTCATGGCGGAGTGGCCGGTGCTGCGCACGAGCATCGCAGCGCAGTCCGCGCATGGCGCGGACCGTCAACGCGTGAGCCCGCAAGGGCGGCCCGCCAGCACTTGGCCGGGCACACCGGTGTCTGCTTCGCCGTCGATCGCCAAGCGGTCCACCACCATGCCTGAAATCCACCGCCTGCTGATTGCCAACCGCGGCGAAATTGCGCGCCGCATCATCCGCACCACACACTCAATGGGCATCGAGACGGTGGCCGTGTATTCGGACGCCGATGTCAACGCCCGGCACGTGCACGAGGCCACCCGTTCGTGTGCCTTGGGGGGCTTGGCCTCGGCCGACAGCTACCTGCGCATCGACAAGATCGTTGCTGCGGCCCGTGCCAGCGGCGCCGATGCCGTGCACCCAGGCTATGGCTTTCTCAGCGAGAACGCCGATTTCGCGCAAGCCGTGATTGACGCGGGCCTGACCTGGGTGGGGCCGCCCCCTGCGGCCATCCGTGCCCTGGGCAGCAAAAGCGCTTCCAAGGCGCTTGCGCTGGCACGCGGCATCCCGTGCCTGGGCGGCTACTTTGGCCCCGATCAGTCGGACGAGCGTCTGTTGGTCGAGGCGCGCTCCATCGGGTTTCCGGTGATGGTCAAGGCCGCTGCCGGCGGTGGCGGTCGGGGCATGCGCCTGGTGCTCGAGGCGGGCGAGCTGCTGGCGGCGGTGCGCAGTGCCCGCAGCGAGGCGGAGTCTGCTTTCGGCAACGGTGAGCTGTTGATCGAGAAGGCGCTGCTCCAGCCGCGCCATGTGGAGGTGCAGGTCTTTGCGGACACACGCGGCCATTGTGTGCACCTGGGCGAGCGCGATTGTTCGGTACAGCGCCGCCATCAGAAACTCGTGGAGGAAACACCCAGCCCGGCGATTGCGGACACGCTGCGCCAACGCATGGGCCAATGCGCCGTCGATCTTGCGCTCGCCGCTGGGTATGTGGGGGCCGGCACGGTGGAGTTTCTTGTGGAGGGCGCGGGTGCCGATGCCGCGTTCTTCCTGATGGAAATGAACACACGCCTGCAGGTGGAGCATCCGGTGACCGAAGCCGTCACCGGGCTGGACCTGGTGGCGTGGCAATTGCGGGTTGCGCGTGGCGAAGCCTTGCCGCTGGCGCAGGGCGACATCCGGTTCAAAGGGCACGCCATCGAGGTGCGGCTCTGTGCCGAGGACGAACACTTTGCGCCCCACGGCGGCACCGTGCTGGCGTTTGAACCACCCCCAGGCGCCGACGAGTCCTTTGGGCAGGACGTCAGAGTCCGTCCGGCTGGCCTTGCGCTGCGTTTCGACCACGCCTTGGCGGTGGGCGGCCTGGTCTCGCCCTACTACGACTCGATGTTGGGCAAGTTGATCGTTCACGCTCCAACACGCCTGGCGGCCACCGAGCGCCTGGCCGATGCCCTGGATCAATTGGTGATGCTGGGTCTGCCCACCAACCGCGCCTTGCTGGCGGCGATCCTGCGGCATCCATCGTTTGTCGCGGGGCAGGCGCTGATTCCGTTTCTGCAACAGCAGGGTGCTCCCTTGCGTGAATCGCTTCAAAACAAGGAGCAAGCATTCACCGATGGGTGCCCGCTGGAGGCCGTTTTGTTTCAAGAATCAGCGCAACAGCCCGGCGCAGGCGGCCTGACGTGCCCGTATCCGCGGCCGGTGCGCCTGCGGCATCGAGGCCGGCTGCTGGAGCGGCCCATTCAAGGCGTCGTGGCCTGGCCCGAAGGCCTGCGCGCGGTGGCCCTTGGCGACGGGCGCTGGCACGTACAACAGGGTGGCACCGACGCGTGGGTGGACGACGCAAGCTTTGACCCACCGGCGCCCGCCGGTGGTGGGGCGGGCGTGCGCGAACTGCGAGCCCCCTTCAACGGCAAGGTGGTCGCGGTGCTGGCCCAGGCCGAGGCCTTGCTCGCCAAGGGCGATCCGGTGCTGATCATTGAATCGATGAAACTTGAACATCGCATTGCAGCGCCCGCGGCCTGCCGGGTGGGGTCCCTGACGGTCGCTGCGGGCCAGCAGGTGGCCACGGGCCAGTTACTGGCGCGGCTCGAAGCTTAGCAGGCACCATGACCATGGCAAACGTCGATCCTGGCGTGAACGGCGATCTCGCAGCGGTCTCCGACCTCGCCACACGCTTTGCGCGCGAGGAGATCGCGCCCCAGGTGCAGGCCTGGGACGAAGCCGGGCGGTTTCCGCGCGATCTGTATCGGCGTGCCGCCGCCCTGGGTCTGATCGGTTTGGGGTATCCCGAGGACCTGGGCGGAACACCCGCCAGCCAGGCACTGCGCAACGCGGTCACGCTGGCCTTGGCGCGTCACGGCGGCAGCGGTGGGGTCATGGCGAGCCTGTTTTCGCACAACATCGGCTTGCCACCCATCCTGCACCATGGCCATCCGGCGCTGCAACAGCGCGTCATTCCGGGTGTGCTGCGTGGCGAAAAGATCGCTGCGTTGGCCATCACCGAGCCGGGCGGGGGCTCCGATGTGGCGGCGATTCGCACCCGGGCGCGCCGGGTGGACGATGCGCAGGGGTCTGCCTGGCTGGTCGATGGAGAAAAGGTGTTCATCACCTCGGGCATGCGGGCAGACTGGATCACCTGCGCGGTGCGCACACAGGAAAGCCGTGGCGCAACCGGTGTGTCGATGCTGGTGATTCCGGGTGACGCGCCGGGCATCACCCGCACCGAGTTGCGCAAGATGGGCTGGTGGTGTTCGGACACGGCGCAACTGCGCTTCGTTCAGGTCCGTGTGCCCCTGGACCACCTGGTGGGCGACGACGGTGGCGGGTTCAAGATCATCATGAACAATTTCAACGGCGAGCGCCTGGCGATGTCCGTGATGGCCCTGGGATTCGCCCAGGCCTGCCTTGACGAGGCGATCGACTGGGCGCGCCAGCGGCAGACCTTTGGTGCTGCCCTGATCGAGCGGCAGGTGATTCGTCACAAGCTCATGGACATGCGCATGCGCATCGAATCGACCCGGGCCTGGGTGGACGACCTGACCGCCCGCGCCGACCAGGGGGACCACAGCAGCGACTGGGTCGCGCAGGTCTGCCTGCTCAAGAACCACGCCACGCAAGCGATGCAGTTCTGCGCCGACCAGGCGGTGCAGATCCTGGGCGGCATGGGTTTCATGCGGGGCACCCGAAGCGAGCGCATCTACCGCGAAGTCAAGGTGATGATGATCGGTGGTGGCGCCGAAGAGATCATGAAGGAACTCGCCGCCCGTCAGTTGGGCCTTTGAACGAGCCCGTGTGGGCGCGTCGACCGGGCCCCACCTTGCACACCACCAGCAAAAGAAAGCAGACCCATGGTTCGAAGAGTTCAGCCACCCATCGTCGAGTTCGAGCCCGAGTTCATCCAGGGTCTCACCAGCCTTTGGGAAGAAAGCATCACCTTCAATCAGGTGCTCGGGCTCAAGATCACAGAGATCGCGCCAAGCCATGCCAAGGCACGCATCGCCATGCGCACCGATCTGATCGGCCATTTTTCGCACCGACGCCTGCATGGCGGGGTGATCAGTGCGTCGCTGGACGCCATGGGCGGACTGGCCCTGATGGCGGCCATCGGCGCGCGCCACATGGACGAGCCGCCCGCCCAGCGCCTGCAACGCTTCATCAAGGTGGGCACCATCGATCTGCGCATCGACTACCTGCGCCCCAGTGTCGGCGACGGCTTTGAACTGCAGGCCGAGGTTCTGCGCCTGGGCTCCCGGGTGGCCAACACACGCATGGCCTTCCACGCGACCGATGGCAAGCTGCTGGCGGTCGGCTCGGCTGCCTATATCCTGGCGTGAGTCGGGGCAAATCCGGTCGCCACGCGCCTCGCCACCAGCTCTTCGAACTCCTTCACCGGCAGCGGCGGGCTCAGCAGGTAGCCTTGATAGGCTTCGCAACCGTGCTCAAACAGGAAGTCGCGGTGGGCATGGGTTTCGACGCCTTCAGCGATCACGTGCAGCTTGAGTGAGCGGCCCAGTTCGATGACGCTGCGCACGATCGCCCGGGCATTCGAGTCGGACAGCAGATCGCGCACAAAGGTCTGGTCGATCTTGATCTGGTCCAGGGGCAGCTTGCGCAGATAGACCAGGCTTGAAAAGCCCGTTCCGAAGTCATCGAGCGACCAGCCGATGCCCCAGGATTTCAGCGCCCCCATCTTGATTTCGACGTCTTCGTGATCCGCCACCAGCGCACTTTCGGTCAACTCAAGCTTGAGGCGATCGGGGCGCGCGCCGATGCTGGACACGATGTCGATCACCTGCTCGGCAAAACCGGGCTGCCGGATCTGTTCGGCGCTGATGTTGACCGCCACCACCTGATCGCGCAGCGCATCGTCGTTCGACCATTTGACCACCTGAGCGGCGGCCTGGCGCAGCACCCATTCGCCCAGCGCGATGATGAAGCCGCTGCGCTCGGCCATGGGGATGAATTCCGCCGGCGAGATCGACCCGCGTTTGTGGTGGGTCCAGCGCAGCAGGGCTTCGGCGCCCAGGATGTTCATGTTGTCATCGAACTGCGGCTGGTAATACAGCTGCATTTCGCCGCGCACCAGCGCGCCCTGCAGCTCGATCTCGAGTTCGTTGCGCTCGACCAAGTCGCGTTGCATCACGTAGAGCAGCAGGCACAGGCAGAGGAAGGCTGCCAGCGCATTGACGGGTGTGCCCACCAGGCGGATCTCGCGCGGCAGGGCAAATGGGCTTTGCCAGAGATCGCCGGTGGTCGAGAAAACGAAGAAGGCCGTGACACAGAACAAGGGCACGGCCTGCCGAATCCAGGCGCGCTCGTGCCGCAGCAGGAGCATGGACGCCACCGCCAACGGCAGGAAGAACATGTGCGCGGTGCGCGGCAGCTCGGACGTGGGGATGTCCAGCGCGATGCTGGAGAAGCCGATGCTGGCGGACATCACGCTGATCATGAGCCAGGCGCCCACCCGTGTCTTCCCGTGCATCGTGAGCCAGAGTGCCAGGGCGCTGGCCACCGACGCGCCCAGGTTGTAGGCGGCAATGCCTTCGATCCCGCGCACGAAGAAGAAGAAGGCCCAATGGGCAGAGATCGCCAGGCTGGCCAGCGAACCCACGATCATCATCAGGCGCGCGCGCTTCTGGTGTTGCGCGCCCACCTCGCGCATGGCACCAAACTGGGTTGGGAAGACGCTCTTCGGATTCATCGACGAACGGGCGTGGGGGGTCACGGTCGCACTATAGCCCGCGCAGGTCAAAACCAAAATGCTGATGCAGCAAAGAGGGAACATCGCTACAGTGACGCGTCAAATCGGCCACAGAAGTGAGGAGCATCCACCATGCGTCTCGGTCTCAGACTCCCTTTGGCGTTTGTGGTTTTGTTGGTGCTTTCGGCGATGGCCGGGCTGTTCGGCATTCAGCGCCTGAACAGCAGCCTGGGTGTCTATGCACAGGTGATCGGTTCCGATTTCGCGCTGGTGCGGCAGGTGAACCTGGCCAGTGCGGCGTTTCGTGACCAGGTGCAGAACTGGAACCACACCCTGCTGCGCGGGGTGGATCTGCAGGAGCGCAACCACTATTGGGCCGAGACCCAGAAGGACCAGGCCCGCGTTCGCACCATCATGCTGGATGTGCGTTCGCGGGTGGAAGGTGCTGCCTTGCAGGGCCTGATCGATCAATTCGTCGCTGCCCACGCCAACATGTCGCAGAGCTACCAGAAGGGGCTGGCTGCTTTCGTGGCAGCGGGTTTCGATCCCGTGGCGGGGGACGGATTCGCCAAAGGGCAGGATCGCCAGCCCAATCAACTGCTGGCCAAGATCGCCGATGGCATCGTTGCGCAAAGTCAACACGCCGTTGAAGAGGCCGCAAGCCAGCGCAGCCGTGCCAACACCGCAAGCCTTGCGGCCTTGGTGGTGGTGCTGGGGCTTGGTGTGGCCGGCGGGTTGTGGGTGACCCGGGGCATCATCCGCGAAATCGGTGGTGAACCCGACGACGCCCGGCGGGTGTCGCGGCGCATCGCCGAAGGCGATCTGAGCGTGAACGTGCACGTGAACGCGGGCGACAGCCGCAGCCTCATGGCCACCATGCGCAACATGTGCGATGGCCTCGCTGCCATCGTGTTGGCGGTGCGAGAAAGCAGCAACACGCTGGTGGAGGGATCCAGCGACATTGCCGGCACCAGCGGGCATTTGAGCGAGGCAACGGACGAGCAGTCGCAGATCCTCGCCGCGACCGCGCAGGCTGCGGCGGAATTGTCATCGGCCGTGTCAGAGAACACGCGCAGCGCGGGCGAGGCCAGTGCCATGGCCCGGTCGGCATCGGAGGTCACCCGCCAGGGTGGCGAGGTGATGGGTCGGGTGGTCCAGACCATGAAGGGCATCAACGAGAGCTCACGCAAGATCGTCGACATCGTGGGGGTCATCGATGGCATCGCCTTCCAGACCAACATCCTGGCCTTGAACGCGGCGGTCGAG
>CAYNWR010000145.1:0-6861 GCA_964400915.1 uncultured Burkholderiaceae bacterium | reverse complement strand
CGCGCGAGGTCGAAAACCGCCCTGATCGAGTCAGGGCGGTTTTTGTGATGGAGTGGAGGACAGAACCGCGCGCCTCCCTGACCCAAGCCAGGTCCGCCACCCACCCCGGCGCCGTGTGGAGAGGTCGGGCGAGGGGAACGAAGAAGCGGGAACAGTGGCTGGTCGTGAATGGATGTTGACGCCAGCGCGGCGAACTTCAAAAACAATAGCTAGCTGTGACGAGATGACGCTGGCTACCGGCCGATTTTGTTCATAGTCACCTCAAAAAGCCAGTTTCCCCGCCCTCCAGCCCCTGCCCGTGCGAAGGCAACCTAGCGCCGTCGTGTGGGGGCAACCGGCCGTCAGGGCGAATGGGCGAATCGGCTGGACGCTGGGCAAATCGCGTTGCGGCTCGCACCTGCAGTGCGGGCGTTGTTGTGTCAGACTTTGCGCCAGCACACGCACGGGCTTCCCGCCACGTGCTGACCGTGAACCTGGAGGAGACATTCATGGGCATTTGTGAACCGAGCTCGCGCCGTCGATGGTTGCGTGCGGCCGGCGCTGGCGCTGGCCTGGCCGCTTTTGGGGGTGCGCCGTGGCAGGCAGCGTTGGCCCAGGCGGGTGGGGCTGCAGATTTTCCGATCCGCCCCGTCAAGTTGATCGTGCCGTTTCCGCCGGGCGGCCCGACCGACACCGTGGCGCGCTTGCTGGCCGAGGGCCTGCAAACGCAGTGGAAGCAGAACGTCATCATCGACTACAAGCCCGGCGCGGGCACGATGGTGGGCACGCAGTTTGTGGCCAAGGCGGCTCCCGACGGCTACACGCTGGGCATGGCCATCAGCGCGCTCATGATCAACCCGGCCCTGCAGCCTTCGCTGCCGTACGACACCGTGCGCGAGCTCACGGGCGTGTCGCAACTGGCACAGGCGCATTTCGGCCTTTTCGCACACCCCAGTGCACCCTTCAACACCATGCCCGAGTTGCTGGCCTACGCCCGCGCCAACCCGGACAAGCTCAGCTACGCGACACCGGGCACAGGCACCGGCACGCACCTGGCCGGCGAGATGCTCAACCACCTGGCGGGCATCAAGCTGCTGCACGTGCCGTACAAGGGCAGCGCGCCGGCGCAGCAGGACGTGATTGGCGGGCGTGTGCCCTTGCTCTTTGATGTGCATTTTTCGGCCATGCCCTTTGTGCGCGACGGACGCCTGAAAGCCATCGCGCTGGCCAGTCCCAAGCGTGCGGTGCGCGACCCGGCCTTGCCCCTGATCGCCGAGACGGTGCCGGGCTTTTCCGCGATGAGCCTCATCGGCGTCATTGCGCCCGCCGGTCTGCCGCGCGAGCTGCTGCGCAAGCTCGGTGGCGACGTTGCGCAGGCCGTCAAGTCAGCCGCACTCTCCGAACGCATGGCCACCCTGGGCATGGAGCCCGTTGGTTCGACACCCGAGGAATACGATCAACTCATTCGCTCCGAGATCGACAAGTGGACCCGCATCGTCAAGACAGCGGGCATCAAGCTGGAATCGTGAGCATCTGGAGGCATTCGACATGGCACTCACCCTCAAACCCCTGCACCCCTTTGCGGCCGAGGCCAGTGGTCTCGACCTGTCCAGACCCTTGCAGCCGGACGAGGTCCGGGCCATCGAGGCCGCGATGGACCGCCATGCGGTGCTGGTCTGGCGCGGCCAGCCGCTGGATCAGGATCAGCAGATTGCCTTCGCGCAGAACTTCGGCCCGCTGGACCTGGGGCTGCGCCGTGTCAAGGGCGGCCCGCACCGCTTCAAGTACCAGGAACTCGCCGACATCTCCAACGTGAAGGTGGACGGTCAGGTGGCCAGCCGCGACGACGCCAAGATCGTGGGCAACATCGCCAACCAGCTGTGGCACAGCGACAGCTCGTTTCAGCAGACACGTGCCAAGTATTCGATGCTCAATGCGGTGATCTGCCCCCGTTTTGGCGGCGAGACCGAATTTGCCGATCTGCGCATGGCCTACGACGCGTTGCCAGCCTGGCGCCGCGAGCAGGTGGCGGGCCTGAACGCGGTGCACCGCGCTTTGCATTCGCGTTTTCTGCTGGGCGACACGGGCTACAGCGAGGCCCAGAGGAACACCATCCCGCCGGCGGTGTGGCCCCTGGTGCAGACCGATCCACGTTCGGGGCGCAAGATCCTGTTTGTGGGCATTCACTGCGCTGAGATTCTGGGCATGACGGTGGCCGAAGGGCGCATGCTCATCATGGATCTGATCGAGCACGCCACCCAGCGCGAATTCGTCTACCGCCATTCCTGGCTGCCCGGCGACCTGGTGATGTGGGACAACACCGCCACGCTGCACCGCGGCCGCCACTTCGACTTTGCCGAGCGCCGCGAGCTACGCCGCGCAACCACCGAAGAGGTGCAGAAGTCACCTGAAGCCCTGGCGTTGGGCGAGGTGACTGTGCCGGTTTGAGCCGCCGCCGTGGGTCACCGCGGGCACATGAATGCGTAGGGCGCGGTGCAGACCGGTGCGGTTGGCGTGGACGATGTACACGAGGCCACCCCTGCAACCCGGGCGTTGACATAGACACGGCAGGCGTCAAGCGCCGCGCCGTCGGGGCAGGTGTAGGCATACGCAAAGCCGTTGCGGCTGCCGACAAGGCTTGACGTGCACACGCCCACAGCGGTGGCCGTCAGCAGGGTCTTGGCGTCCTGCGATGTCTCCGGATAGGGCAGATCCCAGGCTTTCACGTAGAGCCGACGAAATTGATCCAGTGCCGCCTCGATGCTGGTGGTGCACCCGTCCACCAGTTGGTCTGCGGTGTAGAGCAGGGTCTTGAGGGATGCGGGCACATCCAGTTGCAGCGCACCGATGGGCATGGACATCACATGAGCCACCGTGTTGTTCAGCCCCCAGGTGTTGGCAGCCAATGTCAGGCCGTCTCCCAAGGTGATGGTGTTCTGGGCGAGATTGGCGGGCGTGGGCACGTCACGGCTGGCCGGGCGTGTTGACACGAAGCGACCGCTGGATGTGGGTGACGTCGGGTTCAGGCACAGGTTGACCGCGTTGAATATCCAGGTCTTGCACGACTCTGGCCAATTGCCCTTGGCATCGGATGATGGGCATTGGCTCGAGTACAACTGAATGGCCTTGAGTGGAGCGGCATGCCGCTCCACTTCGTCGGTGGCTTGGTCGACCACACGTTGCTGGCAACGTTCGGAAGTGCCCTTGAAGCTTGTCAGCGCCTGCTGGAACTCGCTGGTCAGGATGCGCCGGGGCGGCACCAGCGTATCGTAGGCGCTGCGAATGTGACTGGTGCATTTGGTGCTCGCGTCGGTGACGCGCTGCTGGCAGGTGTTGCGGGCTGTACTGCCTTCGGGTAGTCCTGCGCACAGGTTCATGGCTTTGGTCCTGGCCGTCGCCAAGACCGCAATCTGCTGTTCGTCTGCCTGCCATTTGTCCGATAGCTGCGCGTTCAAGTCCCCACAGTTGGCCAGTGGGGCCGGCTGTTGCCTGATCTTGCCGTCCACCATGTAGTTGGCAGGCATGGATGGCATCCCGCCAACACACATCAGCAGCACCGCGAGTTGCTCGAACTGACATTGCTGCAGCCTGGAAGTCGTCAGGCCTGCACACTGGTTGCCCATGTAGGCATATTGGACGGTCGCGAGGCCGAACCAATCCTGGACGCGTGTTGCCAGCGCGGCGTAGCCCTGGGCACATTTGCTGCGCAGGGCGTTGATCTCTGCGGTTTCGCTGGCGTTGGGGAACTCGCCCTTGATGTAAATGCTGCGCTCCTTGGTGACACACATCACCCAGGCCTTGTAGAACTCAAGCCAGCACGCGTCGGTGACAAGGGCCGGGCACTTCGCCAGATTGCTGGACTTGACGTCAGCCATGAACTCGGCGAGCAAGGTGTTGAAGTCCTTGGCTTGCTGCTGTTTGCGCAAGACCGCGCCCCGTTCGTTGGCTTGTGCGAGCACAGACTTGATCTGCACCTGAAAAGTCGCTCGGGCCTGGGTCACGGCCTCGTTGGTCGCCTTGTCGATGTTGGCTGCGTCATCAAGGTTGCGCGACATCAGTGCGTCAAGAGCATGGCGGAAGACACCTGTCGTGAAATCGATTTCGTAGTCACCGGCGTAGTAGAGCGTGCTGGTTCCCGCAAGCAAGGCCTTGATCGTGTCGGGATCTTCCGGGAATCCCAATCCGTTCAGCGTGTCGAACGGATTGAAGGTGGTACCTGGCCCCAGGCTGCCGACCAGTTGATCGATCGATTGCCGGCAGAACAGGGCCTCGTTGTCGCCACCAACGGTTGAAGTGCCCTGAAAGGCCGTGTTGCACTGGCTGCGTGCCTGATTGGCCAAGGCGGGGATCTGCGCGGCCAGGCCGCTGATGACACCATTGATGGCCTTCACCCGCCGCGAACGGGCGGTCACGTCGGTCTTGAACTGCGCGACGAAGCCCGAGCACACCTTGCTGGCGTTGGACTCTGACATCGTGTGCTCGTCGAAGTAGTTGACGCAGATGGCACGCAGGTAGTCGCGCGCATGCGCGCCGTCCCCAGATTTGACAAAACGGCCCCAGCGCAGGGTTGCACCGGGTTGGGTGGTGGGGTCGTGGTTGGGGTCAAGCAGCATCTGCACCGCATGGCTGTCCATGTCGTAACTGCGCGGGTGCCCACCGAAGTCATAGAGGTAATAGTCCTGGGGCGGCTTGTGCTTGGTCTGATCGACCAGCACGCCTTCGAGCGCGTTGTTGATCTCGTACGCTCCCGCCTTGGCAACGGACCGAATGGCGGTGTATCCCGGTACGTTCTCCAGCAGCTTGTCGCAGGACTTGGCGGCCTTGCCGATCGTCGAGAGGATTTCCTTCACGGTCTCGACGGAGATGCCAGCCTCCATGAAGGTGCAGCCACAACCCGCCCGCTGCGTGATTTCTGAGAAGGGCGGCGTGGTGGACATGAAGTTCCAGAGGGCGTTCTGGGCCTCGGCCGTGGCCGCCTCAAGGATGACAGGGGGAATCAAGCCACCGGCGAGCGAGTCGAGAATCGTGGCAACCGGCTGGACCGCGGTCGTCTTGAGCTTGGGCTGGCATTGGTCGCTGGCCGGAAGCAGCTGGCTGTCGACCGCGTTGATCGCGATCATGGCTCCGGAAATCCCGAGGAGCGGGACGTCCGGCAGCAGGGCCTGGGCCACACACTGCGGCGAGGTGCCCAGCACCTCGACGGCCTTGGCGCCCTTGGTGGCCATGTAATACCCGGACTTGACGGTGTCCTTGGCGCAACTCCACGCGTCGGACAGGGCATTTGCCCGGGCATTGGCGCCCACGAGGATGCTGGCACAAATGGCCAAAGCCGCTACCACGCGGCCCGACAGGGCTCTTGTCATTCCTGGACCTCCGCTGCCGCAAAAGTATAGGGCGGTCAGCCGCCACCGCTTCAGACCTGCAGCGCAGCGTCCAGCATCAGGGCCTGGGCCAATTGATCGAGCTCTGTCTGCAGCAACTCGGGATTCAGGGATGCGGGCACGGCCAATTGGGCGGAGACCTCAAAGCGTGGGCGGTGTGTGGTGGCATCGTCCTTCAGTGCCGTCTGCAGGGATTCAATGCTGACGCCACGTCCAGCCAGCACGGCGGTGAGCTTGGCCACGATGCCCACGCGGTCTTCGCCGTGCAGGCGCAGTTGCATGGAGCGCATGGTCGGATGCTGATGCGCGCTGGAACTGCGGGTCACCATCACGTGCAGGTCATTGGCCTCCAGATCGCGCAGGGACTGCGCCAGCGCGTCGGCGTTTGCGGCCGGCACCTTCAGATGCACGATGCCCGCGAACTCGCCAGCCTCACGCGCCAGATGGCTGGTCGTCCAGTTGGCGCCAAAGCGCTCCGCGCGTTCGGATACCTGGTTGACGATGCCCGGACGGTCAGGTCCGATGAGCGTAACCACCAGTGACGGATGGGCGCTCTCGCCCGGCGCGTCGGTGACTTCAGGCCGCCGGATCATCGGCGCCTTCGTGGCAAAGGCCTCGTCCTGCAGCATCGCGGGCAGGGCGCCTTCGCGCCGCGCGTGCTGCACCACCCGCCCGATCAGCGCCAGGCCCATCGGGGCCAGGGCCCGCTCCCAGAGTTCGCGGGCGCCTTCGCCTTTCTTCACAAAACACCAATCCTGTGCGGCCAGGGCGCCACGATCCCAGCCATCGGCCAGGTGGTAGACCGAGCCCCCGGCAATCGGGTCGCCGCTCAGGATCGTCCACTCCACGGCGGCAATGCCCCGGTGGCGCGGCAACAGCGACGGGTGGTAGCCCACACCGCCCAGGCGCGCGCGCGCCAGCGCCTCGTTGCTCACTCGCGCGTGGGTGTGCGCGGCCACGATCAGGTCGGTGCCTTCGGGGATCGCTTCGCCGGGCACGATCTTGGGGTTGACGGTCACGTGCAAGGGCAACGAGGCCGCGCGCGCCGCCCCCGCCAGGCGGTCGTCATCGGCGGGCGCAACCACGCCTGCGATCTGAACACCATCGAGCTTGCGCAGCGCTTCGAGCACGCTGGCGCCAAAGAAACGGGACCCCACCAGGGTGACTTTCATGGTTTTGGTTCTCCAGCCATCGGACAGAAAAAATGAGGGAAAGGGCTGATTGTCGCGCTTGCCTGAGGCAGGGCGTGCGCGGGCGGGCGGCACCGATAGGAGACTTTCTGGGCGTGTTGAATGAACAATATGAATCAAATTGGCCGGAAGCGATCGCCAAATAACAACAATGTGCTATAAAAAATGAAAATGCCCTTGATCATCGGCCGCCAGTCTCTGGGCTTGGCGGATATCAGTCATTGGATCGGCAGGTGCTTGCGCCGTTGGATGGGCAATCCACTATTGGCGTGCAATGGGCGCAGGGGTCATTTCAACCGTGACGCGATCAG
>CAYNWR010000144.1:0-6862 GCA_964400915.1 uncultured Burkholderiaceae bacterium | reverse complement strand
CCGGCTGCGTTTTGCGCCTTGCGCGCAGCCTTTTGGGTTGTAACGCATCTCGTCAACGTTGTGTGAACAGGCCCTAGGCCCGGGCGGCTTCGCGCTGCGCCTTGAGCATCTTGGCCTTGATGCGGTTGCGCTTGAGCGGCGAGAGGTATTCGACGAACACCTTGCCCATCAAATGGTCCATCTCGTGCTGGATGCACATGGCCAGCACGCCTTCGGCTTCGATTACCCGTGCACGTCCTTCGCTGTCTTGCGCCCTGACGTGCACAGCGACGGGCCGTTCGACCCCATCGTAGATGCCGGGCACCGACAGGCAGCCTTCATCATTGATCTTGCGCTCGTCACTCGCCCAGACCACCTCGGGATTGATCACCACCAGCGGCTGGCTGCGATCGTCCGACACGTCAATGACGATCAGGCGCTCGTGCACGTTGACCTGGGTGGCCGCCAGACCGATGCCCTTGGCGTCATACATGGTTTCGAACATGTCACGCACCAATTGGCGAACGCGCTCGTCGACTGCGGCGACGGGCCGGGCGACGCGATGCAGGCGCGCGTCGGGAAACTGCAAGATGGGAAGCAAGGCCATGGCAACAAGCAAAATGGGGGGTGCGTAGCCGATCGAAAGGACGTTCGGCATCGCCAGATGTCGCTATTTTCGCCACTTTTCCCGCGCTTGGCCGCCTCTCGGGGCGATATTCGTTGATCAATCAAGGGCTTGAGCGCAGAATTGCGTGTAATTTGTGAGGATCGTTTCCATGCCCGAGGTCACCCGCAATCGCTTGCAGCTGACACGGCGCCAGTTGGCGTTGGCCCTTGGATTGGGTGCGCTGAGTTCGCGCGCATCGGCTCAATCGTTTCCCATCGCCCCCGCGCAACGGGCGGCGGCGCAGCAGGCTGCTCAGTCCGGTGTGCCATTGGCCGACCTGGCGCCTGATGCACCAGACACCTACACCGTCAAGCTCGGCGATACCTTGTGGGCCATCGCGGGCTTGTTCCTGCGCGCGCCTTGGCGCTGGCCCGAGTTGTGGGGCATGAACCTGCAGGACATCCGCAATCCGCACCTGATCTTTCCGGGCCAGAACCTTGTTCTGGATCGCGATGGCGGGCGCGCGCGCCTGCGCGCCGCGATGACACCTGCACAAGGTGGCGTCCCGCCCTTGGTGACGGTCAAGGTGTCGCCGCGCACCCGCGTCGAGCGCCTGTCCGACACGGCTGTGCCCACCCTCAAGCCCCATCTGATCGAGCCATTCCTGGCGGCGCCGATTGTGGTCGACGAGGAAGCGCTCTTGCAGGCACCGCGCATCGTTGCCACGCTCGATGAACGTGTGCTGCTGACCAAGGGCAACCGTGCCTATGTGCGCAGCAGTTCCGGGCAGCCACTGTCGGACGCGCCGGGTGAGCCCTTCAAGTTCCGCGTGTTCCGCAATGCGTCGGCGCTCAAGGATCCCATCAGTGGCGAGATCCTGGGTTACGAGGCACAGTTCGTGGGTACGGCCGAACTCGTGCGTGGTGAAGGGGAGATCGAGACACCCGATCGCAATGGGCGGGTGCGCATCGAACGGGTGCCCGCAACGATCGACATCACCGGCGCCGTCGAGGAAATCCGCATTGGCGACCGGCTGCTGCCCGAGCCCCCGCGGCAATTGCAGAACTATGCGCCACGCGCGCCGGGCATGGTGGTCGAAGGGGCGCGCGTGTTGTCGGTCTATGGCAGCGCCGTGGCCAATGCGGCCCAGAATCAGGTCGTGGTGATCAATCGTGGCACCAACGAGGGCATCGAAAGCGGTCACGTGTTGGCCATCCTGGCGGATGGTGCCACCATCGTCGATCGCACCGATGCGGCCCGCCCGTCACTCAAGCTGCCCGACGAACGCAACGGCTTGCTGATGGTGTTTCGTCCGTTTGATCGCGTCTCCTACGCCCTCATCCTCGAAATCCGCTCGGGTGTGCGTGTCGGTGATCGGCTCGTGAACCCGCGCTGATTCTCAGCGCAGCTCTCGCGCCTGCAGCTTGACGCCGGTAGCCGGCATTGGATGGGTCATGCCCCGGCAAGCCGAACTTCGAGCCTGGATCCGCCTGGCGCACACACCGGGCATCGGTCGAGCCCTGGCGCGCCGATTGATGGCCAATTTTGGCGAGCCCGCGGACGTCTTGTCGCAAGCGCCACAACGGCTGGCGCCCTACCTGGATGAAGCCCAGCGCCAGGCGCTGCTGTTGCAGGACGCCACCCGCGATCTGTTTGAGCGCACCTGGGCGTGGCTTGGAGACACCCAGGCCGCGCATCCACGCGCGATCGTGACCCTCGCGGATCCGCAGTACCCACCGGATCTGCTGAACATCCCCGACCCACCCTTGCTGCTGTACGCGCTGGGCCAGGCGTGGCCGCTGCCATCGGCGGGTCGATGCCTTTCGGTGGTTGGCAGCCGCAAGCCCAGCGCCCAGGGCGAGCGACACGCCCATCAGTTCGCGCAGGTGTTTGCCGAGGCCGGTTGGACGGTGGTTTCGGGGCTTGCCGGTGGTATTGACGCTGCAGCGCACCGCGGCGCGCTGGCCGGGGGCGGTGAACAGGCCACCGTGGCCGTGGTGGGCACGGGACTGGACCGCGTCTATCCGGCGCGCAATGCCGACTTGGCACGCCAGATCGCGGCGCAGGGCCTGCTGGTCAGCGAATACCCCTTGGGCACGCCCCCGCTGGCACACAACTTTCCGCAGCGCAACCGGATCATTGCGGGTCTGGCCCGCGGCACGCTGGTGGTGGAAGCGGCTCTACCTTCCGGATCGCTGATCACCGCAGGCCTGGCGGCTGACCAGGGCAAGGACGTGTTTGCGATCCCGGGCTCGATCCTGTCTGATTTCTCGCGCGGTTGCCACGCCCTGATCAAACAAGGCGCGCAACTGGTGGAAAGCCCACAAGAGGTGTTGGACTGCTACGGGGCAGTCGACGGATTGGCGCGCACCTCAGGCACTGCCACCGCAGCACCTGAGGGTTCGAGCAAAGCGACTCCTGTTGTGAAGGCAAGCGGACTGGCAAGCGCGCTTCCCGAGGCGGCTTCAGGCCACCACCGAGTGATCCTCGACGCCCTTGGCACCGACCCGATCAGCCTGGACGAATTGATGGCGCGCTTGGGCATGGACACATCAAGCCTGCAGGCGGCGCTGCTTGAGCTGGAGCTGGACGGACACATCGCCCGCCTGGCGGGGGGTGTCTTTCAGCGGATTGGGCAGGCGTAAGCTATATTTTTTATAGCTTAACATCAGCGGGCAGCGCTCGCTGCAGACACAAATCTGCAGAAATAGAGAAATATTCGCCTCAAGCGATCAGATGGCGACCGAAAAAGGCCAGGCTGCGGTCCCATGCCACCTGGGCCCACGCAGCGTCATACTGCGTCAACGCGATCCGACCCGGTCCCTGTGCGGTTTCGTTGGCAAAGCCGTGGTGGGCCAGGTACCGGTGGCCGGTGTAGGTGACGCCTGCCGCCTTGAACTTCTCTTCGAGGGTGTCCACCGTGGCAATCGGAAAGGGCTGATCCTGCGTGGCCCAATGCGCCATCACCGGAACACGTATCTTGCTCGCGTCGATGTATTCAAGTGGCGGGTAGCCGTACCACACGACACCGGCCGCGGCTTCGGGCGCCATCGCAAGCGACAGCACCGTGAGGGCGCCCCCCATGCAAAACCCCGTTACACCCACTTTCACGCCAGTTGCCGCCAAATGCTGGACCGCGCCACGGATGTCTTGGCTCGCCGCGTCGCCGAAGTTCAGGCCGGTCATCAGGTGGTGCGCCTCCTCGGCTTCGACGGTCGATTTGCCGCGGTACAGATCGGGCACCAGAGCCGTGAAACCTGCGCGTGCTAGGCGGTCGGCCACACCGCGGATCTGGTCGTTCAGGCCCCACCACTCCTGAATCACCACGATGGCCGGGGCGCCGGTCGGGCCCGCGGCCAGGTAGCCATTGACCGAAGCCCCATCGGGGCGCTTGTAGGTGATGGTGCTTCCCATGTTGGTCTCCAGTTTTTGAGGCGGGGGTCAAGCGACGGGCAGGCCCATTCCGTCAGGCCAGCAAACGCTCGGGATTGGCGTCCAGCTTGGCCAGGGCCTCGCGGGTTGCGCGCAAGGTGAGGGCTTCTTCTTCGCGCGGCAGAAGCAAACCGGCTTGCAGGTACGACGCGAGGCGGCCGATCTGGATCAGGAAGGTGCTGCCGGTGCGCGCAGCAAACAGGTGCAACTGGCGTCGTTCGCTGCGCCAGGAGTATTGGACCTCCTGCACCTTGCCGTTGTGCTCGAGTGTGAACCAATGCCCAGGCTGAAGCTCATGGGCCCAGGCCGTCATCGCCTCGGTCGGCTTGGAGCCGCCATCGGTGATGATGTTGATGAGCGAGGCGTCGATGCCCAACATGAGCTCGATGGTTTCGGCATCCAGCGGCATGTCACCCGTGCCGTCGTCGGTCAGGAAGTCTTCAAGGTTCTCCAATCGCTTGGCCATCGCCTCGATCCGCGCCTGCGGAATCACCTCGGTCTTGGACAGGAAGGCATCCGTCAAGGTGTCCTTGATGACCTTGATGTGGGCATCCTGTGTGCCCTGCGGCAGGCCCAGCAGTGTCATGCCCCTATGCAGGCGCGCCAACAGGTCGGGCAGGTCTTGGATGACCTTGGTGCGATCGGCGCGATTGGGCTTGGCGCTGGCAGCCCAGACCAGGGTCGGTGCCGTGCGCTTGTAGGCCAGGGTCTCCTCGTGTTGCGGCCCGTGCCGGATCGCCGCCATGGCAAGCACCTCTGCCCAGACCTTGAAGAGGAAATCGCGGATCTCGCCGCGCACCGGCATGTCCTTGAGCTGCGCACGCATCTCGATCGTGTACTGGATGGCCAGCGTCTCCTTCTGCTCGACCTGCTGGGCCACACTCACGACCTTCTGAGCCACCTCGCCTTCGGTCAGGAATTTGGCCAGGAATTTCTGGAATTCCTCGTAGACCAGCTGAAAGACGCGGCGGCCCGTCTCCGGGTACTGCTCGATGACCTGGACCACGCGCCGGATTTCGACCTCCAGCGCGCTGCCGTTGATGCTGGACGTGTCGAAACCCATGACCACCGAACCCATCCGGTCGATCAACTGCCGGGCCGGATGGTCCATGGTGCCGAAGAATTCGGGTTCGGCCAGGGCCACCCGCAGTACTGGCAATTGCAGCCGGGCAAACCAGACCCGGATCGACGGTGGGATGCGCTCCTCTGCCAGGATGGCCTGGAACATCAACGCCACCACCTCGATCGTTGCTTTCTCGGTATCGGTCGAAGCCTTTTTCTTGAGTTCGGTGGTCCGCGCGCGGATCTCTTCGGAGACCATCGCGACATCGGCATGTCCACCACCGTAGTCGCCGCCGCCCGCCCCTGCCACACCAGCCAATTGTGTGTCGCCGATGTGCACGCCCGCCCGCGCGGACGGTGTCGCCGGCGGCGCCAGGGCGCGCATCAGTTCGGGTGACGGTGGCTCCGGTTTGCGGCCGCTGTCGAAGTCGGCGATGTGGTCGATCAGCAAGCGCTTGAGGGTTCCGAGCACACCCTGGGCACGCATGCGCGCCCGGGTCAGCGGGGTGGCGCCCGTGAGCATGCGCGTTTCTTCATGAGCACCCATGCCGGCCTGCCGCGTGCGCGCCGACGGCGGGACGCCTCGAGCCCAACTGGCGCTGGAGTCGGGCACGGCATCGCCTCCACTATCGCGAGCGGTGTTGCGCGGATCGCTGCCCAAGGGGCTGCGAACACTCTCACCACCGGCTGGTCGTCGAACGCGGGTCTGAAGATCGATGGTGGGCAGAACGCCGTTCTGGACCAAGAACACGTTGGCCGCGCGAAATCCCTCGACACAGTTCTTGGCAAAAACGCCTTGCACCGCGTCGGCCATCACGCCCAGGACTTCCCGGGGCAAGCCCTTGGTCGCCCATTGCTGAACCAGCGCCAACGCAAAGGTATCCGGACGCAACACGTCGGTGGCTGCCAACTCCTCGCGCTCAAGGTGTTCGATGCGAATGCGCATGTCCTCGAACTCGGCCGCTTTTTCCATGGCAGCCGATCCCAGGCGCGCGGCAAGGATCCGGTCTTCCATGACCTCGTCACCCACCAGGGACAGGCCGCCGGCCAGGTCCTGGGCCGGCTTGGGGTTCGATCGATCCACCGGGCTGTTGAGCGCGTCTTGCCAGGCTGCAGCGGTCGCATCCAGCCACGCTTGGCGCTTTTGCTGAAAGGCCATCCAATAGTCGCGCCGGTCCTGCATCTCGCGCAGGTTGGTCGGCTGGTCCATCAAGGCCGTGAGTTTTTCGTACACGGCGTCACCCATCCCGGCCAGCGACCGGCAGGCCTGGGCCACGTAACGTTCACGGGCCTGGCGCGCCAGTTGGCGCGCCTGTGGCGAGGGTGGACTGCTGTTGGACACGTTGGTATGGCTCGAGCGCCCTAGACCGTGGCTCCTGCGTTCGGATCATTCGGGTCGCCGTCACGCCGCACAACGGCCTTGACCAAGTCTTCGCGCTTGACCCCCAGCCACATGGCAATGGCCGCCGCCACAAAGACCGACGAATAGATTCCGAAACAAATGCCAATGGTCAGCGCCAATGCGAAGTAGTGCAAGGTGGGCCCACCAAAAAGCAACATCGACAGCACCATCAATTGGGTTGAACCGTGCGTGATGATAGTGCGGCTGATGGTGGCCGTGATGGCGTTGTCGATGATCTCCACCGAACTCATCTTGCGCAAGCGGCGAAAGTTCTCGCGGATCCGGTCGAAGATCACGACCGATTAGTTTAACGAATACCCCAGCACCGCCATCACAGCCGCCAGAACGGGCAGGGAGAACTACAACTGAAAAAAGGCGAA
>CAYNWR010000143.1:0-6895 GCA_964400915.1 uncultured Burkholderiaceae bacterium | reverse complement strand
CAGGAAATCAAGATGCGCCGTCGCCTGCCCACGTCGGGTGGCAGCCAGGGCCAGGGTGTGCGCATGTACACGGGCGACGATTTCAACTACGCCGAGCTCATCGCCGGCGATGTCGTCGGCGCCAGCGCCAACCAGCAGCACAGCGACGCGCTGCTGGGCATCTTTGACGCCATCGCCCCCGCCGCCAGCGCCGCACTCGCCGCGCTGGCCGCCGGCGACACCGCGCGCTTTCACGCCATCCTTGGCCCCACCGTGCCCCTGTCGCGGCACATCTTTGCCGCGCCCACGCGCTTTTACAAGACCGGTGTGGTGTTCATGGCCTGGCTCAACGGTCACCAAAAGCACTTCACGATGGTGGGTGGCCAGCAAAGCGCGCGCAGCCTGGTGCACCTGTGCGAACTGTTCCGCCTGGCCGATGCGGCCCACCTGTTTGCGCAGCCCGATCGCTCCGCGCAGCGCATGCGCGCCCTGCTCGCGCTGCATGGCATTGAGTGACCGGCGCCTGTCCGTTGTATCGACCCGATCCGTTCAACTCCAAGGAGACCTCCATGAAACCCAACCGCTCCCAAGCGGCCCCACGCGTGGCCGCCCCATCAACCCGCTCACGCCTGGGCGCGTGTGCCGTCGCCGCAGCCGGTGGCCTTGCCGCGGTGGCCGCATCGCTGGCACCGGTGTCCACCGCCTGGGCACAGGCGCAGTGGCCCGAGCGCCCCGTGCGCGTCGTGATTCCGTTTCCGCCGGGGGGTACCCTCGACAAGATCGGGCGCATGCTCGCCGAGAACCTGGGTCGGCAGTTCGGCCAGAACTTCGTGGTGGACAACCGACCGGGCGGCAACGGCATCATCGGGGCCGACGTGGTGGCCAAGGCACCGGCGGACGGCTACACGCTGCTGTTCAACGCCAGCACCTTTGTCACGGCGCCCATGACCATGAAGTCCGTTCCCTACAAGGTGCAGACCGATTTCGCGCCCATCGCGTACGTGGCCGCAGCGCCGCTGGCGATTTCGGTCAGCAACAAGCTGGGTGCCTCGGACGTCAAGGGCCTGGTGGCCGCAGCCAAGGCCAAGGCGCCCGCCAAGCTCAATTTTGCGGTCGGCTCGATTGGCTCCGCGGGCCACCTGTGCACGGTCAAGCTTGAGCAGGCCGCTGGGGTTGAGATGGCCATCGTGCCCTACAAGGGAACGGGCCCGGCGATGACCGATCTGGTGGGTGGTCAGATCGATGGCTTCATCGACCCGGTGTTGGGTGCGGTGCAGTTTCATCGCACCGACAAGCTCAAGATCGTGGGCGTGACCTCCACGGGTCGACTGCCCAACCTGCCCGATGTGGCGACCGCCTCCGAAACCCTGAGCGGATTCGAGTGCGCCAGCTGGTACGGCCTGTGGGCACCGGCCAAGGCACCCGCGGACGTGGTGCAAAAGCTCAACGCGGCGGTCAACAAGGCCTTGAGCAGCGACATGCGTGAGCGCCTCGTGGCCGACGGCATCGTCCCTGGCGGCGGCAGCGCGGCGGACTTCGCCAAGTTTCAGGATGCCGACATCGCCACCTCGGGCAAGATCATTGCCGACAAGAAGATCGCCGTCGAATAGACCCACGTGGCGCTTGTGAACTCCCCCATTGCGCCACGCGCCCTCGTCACGGGAACCAGTTCGGGCATCGGACTGGCCATTGCGCAGCGGCTGCTGGCCGACGGTTGGGAGGTGGACGGTGTGGACCGCGCTCCACCCGTCCTGGCGGCGCCGGGCTTTTGCGCGCTGAAGGCGGACCTGGGCGACGCCGGCGACATCGATGCGATGCTGCTCAAGCTGATCGACCAGCCCGTCGCGCCGCGGGCCGTGGTGCATGCCGCTGGCCTGATGCGCACGGCCCCGGTGGGCCAGCTCGATGCCGCAGCGGGCGATCTCATGTGGCGGGTGCATGTCGACGCCGCCTCGCGTCTGGCCAATGCCCTGTTGCCACGCATGGCGGCGCATGGCGGTGGTTCGCTCGTGCTGGTGGGCAGCCGTGTCTCGCGCGGCATGGCCGGTCGCAGCCAGTACGCGGCCACCAAGGCGGCCCTGGTCAGTCTGGCGCGCAGTTGGGCGGCCGAGTTCATCCGACAGCACATTACCGTCAATGTGGTGTCGCCGGCGGCCACCGACACCCCCATGCTGGGCGACCGCGGCCGCGAAGGCTCGCCCGTGCGCCTGCCGCCGATCGGGCGCCTGATCGCCCCCGAAGAAGTGGCGGCACTGGTGGCCTTCCTGGTCTCGGACGCGGCCCGCGCGATCACCGGTCAGGACATCGCGGTGTGTGGTGGCGCTTCGGTCACGTCCGCTGGATAGTCTTTTTTTTTGATAGCAAACGTGTCAAGCATGGCGCTCGCAAACGGCCCAATTGATCTGAAAACCGTGGGAATCCTCGGTCTGGGGCGGGTGGGCACCGCGCTGGCGCAGCGGCTGGCCGCCCACGGCCACCACTGCGTGGGCTGGGACATCGATCCGGCCGCCCTGCACCGCTTCACGTCTTTGGGCCACACCGGCGCCGCCAACCCGGCGCACCTGGGCGATCGATGTGCCGTGGTCATCTGCGCGGCCTTCGACACCGCAGGCCTGGTTGCGGCCTGGGAGGGCGCTGACGAAGGCCTGAGTTCGGGGCGCGCCCTGCGTTATGTCATCGACTGCAGCACGGGCGATCCGCCACGCATCGAGACGCTGGCCGCGCACATGCTCGCGCGAGGCGTCGGTCTGGTCGAGGCACCGCTGTCGGGCTCCAGCACGCAGATCGCAGCGGGCGAGGCCACCGCGCTGGTGGCCGGGGACGGCGCGCACGTGGCGGCCGTCATGCCGCTGCTGCAGGCGATCACGCCGCGCCTGCACCGCGTGGGCGGCGTGGGCATGGGCGCACGCGCCAAGCTCGCCACCAACCTGGTGCTCGGTCTCAACCGCGCGGCGCTGGCCGAAGGCATGGTGCTCGCCGAGCGCCTGGGCCTGTCGCGCGACCTGTTTCTGCAGCTGGTGCTGGATTCGCCGGCGCGCTCGGACGCGGCCAGCGTCAAGGGCCAATTGATGGTGGAGCAGCGCTTTGAGCCCGCTCAGTCGCGCGTGGTGCAACACCTCAAGGACGTCGACCTGATGCTGGCCCTGGCACACGAGCTCGGCCAGGGCCTGCCACTCACCGATCGCCACGCTCAATTGCTGCGCGCGAGCGTGGCGGCGGGCGATGCCGACCTCGACAACGCCGCCATCGTGCGCCAGATGGGGCGCGAGCGGCCCTGATCGTCTGCCCAAGCAAGGAACACCCCATGAGAGACCTGTCAAACGACCTGAGCCACCTGTCCGTCAACACCGCCACCGTGCGCAAGAGCCGCGGTGTCGATTGGCCGCTGGATCGCATCATCGAAGCCTGCGCCGCGCGCGGCATCCGCTGCGTGAGCCCCTGGCGCGATCAAGTGGCCGCGCTGGGCCTGAGCACCACGGCGCGCCTGCTGAAAGCCGAGGGGTTTGCGCTGTCCGGCTATTGCCGCGGTGGCTTTTTCACGTCCAAGGATGGCGCCGGTTTGCAGGCTGCGCTGGACGACAACCGCCGCACGCTGGACGAAGCGGCAACTCTGGGCGCGCCTTTTGTGGTGCTGGTGGTGGGCTCGCTGCCCGGCGCGTTGGACGGCCACGCGCAGGACAAGGACATCGAGGTGGCCCGTGCGCAGGCCAAGGACGGCATCGCGCGCCTGCTGGACGATGCCAGGGACAGGGGCATGCGATTGGCCATCGAGCCCCTGCACCCCATGCAGGCGGCCGATCGGGCCTGTGTCAACACACTGGAGCTCGCGCTGGACTGGTGCGACGAGCTCGATCCAGGCCGCACCGGCGTGGTGGGTGTCGCCGTGGACGCCTACCACGTGTGGTGGGATCCGAAGCTGCGCCAGCAGATTGGCCGTGCAGGCACCAAGCCCATGGCGGCCGGGCCAGCAGGCAGCGCCGGCCGCCTGTTCGGCTGGCACGTGTGCGACTGGCGCCTGCCCACCCGCGATCTGCTCAACGACCGCGCCATGATGGGCGACGGTGTGATCGAGCTGCGCAAGATCCGCGGCTGGCTGGAAGACGCCGGCTACCGCGGCCCCTGCGAAGCCGAGGTGTTTTCCGCTTTGGACTGGTGGCAGCGCGACGCCCAGGAAACCCTGGACGTCTGTGTGGAGCGCTACCGCAGCGTGGTCTGACGCCGGCCCGCCACGGCAAGGCCGCTTATCCAGGACAGCGCTCGGCAGCGCCACTGGCGCGCTCGAAGCGCGCGCCGCGCAGCAACGCCAGATCGCCCGGCGCCGAGCGGATGTGCAAATGCTCGCCTACGGCCTCGATACCCAGGTCGGCCGCCTTGCCCGTGGTGGACACCACACGCACGCCCTGGATGTGGCCGGCAAAATCGCGCTGACGACCGCCGCGTTCCAGCAGGCCTTCGAACATCTGAAATGTCTGCTTGAACCGCATGCTGGTGCCGCGCAACAGCCCCGCGCCGCACCACAGACCCTCCACACGCGCAGGCACCACCCACAGGTGCAGGCGGCTGAGCTTTTCGCGGCCGACCTTCTTGTCCGGTACGTCGATCACCACCGTGCGATCGGGTTTCCAGTCCTCCATGTCCCAATCGTGCGACACCAGGCGCGTACCGGGCTTGAGCTTGAGCAGATCGGGCCGCAGGCGCAGGTTGAACTCGGGCAGCAGGTACATGGTGATGACCGTCGCGGGCGTGAAATCCGTCTGGAAAATGTCCTGCACCCGAAACGCCGCGCGGTCGGACACCCCGGCGGCCCGCGCATTGCGAATGCTCTGTTCCACCAGATCGGGAACGATCTCCACACCCAGTCCGCGCGCGCCAAACAGGCGCGCTGCCGTGATCACGATGCGGCCATCGCCGGACCCCAGATCCATCACATAGTCGGCGGCCCCCACCCCGGCCAGGCGCAGCATCTCGACGGTGACATGATCGGGTGTCGTGACGAAGGGAACCTCTTCAACCGGGGGTGTCGTGAAGGGGGCGGGCACCTGCGCCGTCGCAGAAATGCTCAAAATGGGTAGCAGAAGGACAAGCAAATGGTGACGCAGGCGCATGATCCATGCATGATATCCAGGTGATGCAGCCCACGCAGTCCCCCGACTTCACGACCTTGTTCGACCTCCTGCCGGTCGGCGCCTACCGGTCCACACCCGATGGCCGGCAGCTTCGGGCCAACGCCGCCCTCGTGCGCCTCAACGGCTACGACAGCGAGCGCCAGATGCTCGACGCCGTGAAGGACATCGGCAACGAGTGGTACGTCGAAGCCGGCCGGCGCGATGAGTTTCGGCGCCTGCTCGAACGCGATGGCAAGGTGCTGGGCTTTGAATCCGAGATCTACCGCCACAAGACACGCGAACGCATCTGGATCCGTGAAAACGCCCACGTGTTGCGCGACGCGTCCGGCCGAATCAGCTACTACGAAGGCACGGTGGAGGACATCACCGAGCGCCGCGCCGCCGAGGAAGAACTGCGACGTGGGCACCTGGTGATGCAGGCCACGCAGGAGCTCGCGCGCATCGGCGGTGTCGAGACCGACCTTCGCACCGGCACCGTCACACTCACCGATCAGGTCTACCACATCCTGGAGATCGACCGCACGCAGCACAAGCCCAGCTTGGCCACGGTGCTGGACTTTTTCGCACCCGAATCCAAGCCCGTGATCCGTGCGGCCATCGACAACTCCAACAAGACCGGCTCCACGTACGACCTCGAGCTCGAGATGATCACCGCGACCGGCCGGCGCATCTGGGTGCACACCAAGAACGTGATCACGATGGAAAACGGCCAGGTGGTGCGGCGCACCGCCTTGCTGCAGGACATCACCGAACGCAAGCGTGCCGAGCTGGTGATCTGGGAGCAGGCGAACTTCGACGCCCTCACGGGCCTGCCCAACCGGCGCATGCTGCGCGACCGCCTGGGGCAGGACCTGCTCAAGTCGCGGCGCATGAAGAACCTGTTGGCGGTGCTGTATGTGGGCATCGACCACTTCAAGGGCGTCAACGACGCGCTGGGCCATGTCCAGGGCGATGCACTGCTGAAGGAGGCTGCGCGGCGCATCAAGGGCTGCGTGCGGGCCACCGACACGGTGGCGCGCATGGGAGGCGACGAGTTCACGATCGTGCTCAATTCGCTGGCCGACCCGTCGGCCGCCGCCACGGTGGCCCAGGACGTGATCGCGGCGATGAACCAGGCCTTCGAACTGAGCGGCGAGCGCATTTTTGTCAGCGCCAGCGTGGGCGTCACGCTCTATCCCGAGGACGCCACCGGCGCCGACGAGTTGCTGCGCCAGGCCGACCAGGCCCTGTTCGAGGCCAAGAGCCAGGGACGCGGCCGCTTCGCCTACTTCACCAGCGACATGCAGGAGGCCGCACAGACGCGCATGCGCCTGGCCAGCGAGCTGCGCAGCGCGATCGCCAACAACGAGTTGTTTGCGGTGTATCAGCCCATCGTGGACATGGCCACCGGGCGGATCTTCAAGGCCGAGGCCCTGGTGCGTTGGCAACACCCCACCCGCGGCCTGGTCAGCCCCGGCCTGTTCATCCCGGTGGCCGAAGGCACGGGCCAGATCGTGGCGCTGGGCGAATGGATGTTCCGCGAGGTGGCGCGCCAGGTGAAGGTGTGGCGCGAAACCATCGACCCCAATTTTCAGATCACCATCAACAAATCACCCGCGCAGTTTCGCAGTGGGGCGCCCGCGCAGCAGGAATGGTTCGACCGCCTGGCCGACATGGGGCTGTCCGGGGACAGCATCGTCGTCGAGATCACCGAAGGCCTGCTGCTCGACCAACATGCCAGCGTGACCGAGCGCCTGCTCGACCTGCGCGACGCGGGTGTTCAGGTGGCGCTGGACGATTTCGGCACGGGC
>CAYNWR010000142.1:3270-6906 GCA_964400915.1 uncultured Burkholderiaceae bacterium | reverse complement strand
GACGAAGCGGAACTGCACCACGGTCAGCACCATCACCAGCGCCATCAGGATCACCGACTGGGCAGCCGAGGCGCCGAAATCCTGCCCCAGGAATCCATCGGCATAGACTTTGTAGACCAGCAGGTCTGTGGCGCCCGAGGGCCCACCGCGCGTGAGCGCATGGACAACGCCGAATGTGTCGAAGAAGGCATACACGAGATTGACGATGGCCAGGAAAAAGGTCACCGGCGACAGCAGCGGCCAGACGATCGTCGCGAAGCGCCGCACCGGACCGGCGCCGTCGATGGCGGCGGCCTCGATGAACGACTTTGGAATACCCTGCAGGCCCGCCAGGAAGAACACGAAGTTGTAGGAGACCTGCTTCCAGGCCGAGGCCACAACGATCAGGAACATGGCATCGTTGCCGTTGAGCAGCGGGTTCCAGTCGACGCCGAAACCGCGCTGCAGCGTGAAGGCCAGCGCGCCATAGCGGGGATGGAACATGAACAGCCAAAGCGCGCCCGCGATCACCGGCGCTACGGCATAGGGCCAGATGGCCAGCAGCCGATAGGCGGAACGACCCCGCCGGATATGGTCAACCGCCACCGCCAGTGCCAGTCCCATGCACATTGACAGCAGGGTCGTGAAGAACACGAAGATCAGTGTGCGCCAGATTGCGTTGTGGTACTGGGCACTGGCCAGAACGGCTGCGAAGTTCTCGAAACCGACAAACTCCGAATGCTTGCCGAACGGGTCGCTCAGCAAAAAAGCCTGCACCAGCCCTTCGATGCCCGGAAGAAACACGAACAGCACCAGAACGGCCAACTGTGGCACCAGCAGAAGGATGGCCGTCAGGCGCGCCCGGGCGAAGTGGGCACGCTTGAGTTTCACTTTGCGCCGGCGTTCTGCCTCTGAAAGCGGCGCAGGATCTCGTTGCTGCGCTTCACCGCATCGTCCAGCGCCTGCTGCGCCGGCTTCTTGCCTGACCAGATGTTTTCGAGCTCGTCTTCAATGGCAGCCACGTACTGGATCGAACTGCCCAGGCGCACCGATATGCTGTCTTTTGCAGGCTTACGCAGCAGTTGTTGAAGCGCAATCTCCTGGACCGGAAACTCGTTGTAATAGCCCGATGCCTTCACCTTTTCGTAGGCATCGCGTGTGGACGGCACATACCCGGTGTCCTTGTGCCATTGCGCCTGCACGTCGGACCTGGATAGAAAAGCGAGGAAGGCTGCTACGCCCTTGTATTCGGCTGGTTTGTGCCCCTTGATGGCCCAGATTGATCCACCACCGATCAGGCTGGGGCCAGGGGTGGCGCCCAGGTTCATCGGCATCACCGCTGCGCCGTAGGCGAATTTTGCGCCCCGGCGCACCGTGGTGAAGATGGCCGACGACTGCGTGATCATCCCGCACCGGCCAGAGACGAAAGAGTTGGAGGCACTGCTGGCAAGTCGGCCGGCATATTCGTAGTGGCCGTTGCGCGCCCAGGCCTGTACCCGCTCAAGATGGCGCACAACCTCACCTTTGTTGAAAACAAACTCGGCGTCGAGCCCATCGACCCCGTTGCGCCGCGTAGCCACCGGTACGTTGTGCATGAAGGCGAAATTGTCGATGTGCACCCACTGCTGCCAAGCGCTGGCATAGCCACAGGCCATTCCGGATGCCTTGAGCTTGGCAGAGTATTCGCCCACCTCCTCCCAGGTCTCTGGCGCCCGATTGAGGCCAGCCTTGGCAAAGGCGTCCTTGTTGTACCAGAGGATTGGCGTGGACGTGCTGAACGGCAGCGACATCAACTTGCCGTTGCGCGAGGTGTAGTAGTTCGCCACCGGCGTGAGGTAGCGGTTGACGTCCAGCTTCAGTCCGGCGTCCTTGAACAGGTCCTGAACCGGATAAACCGCGCCCGACAGCTGCAACGTCAGGGTCTCTTGCCCAATGGCTGTGACCAGGTGCGGTTGCTTGCCGGCGCGATAGGCCGCGATCATGGCGTTGAACGTCTCATCGTAGGTGCCGCGGCCGCTGGAGACCACGCGGAAGTCGCTCTGTGACGCGTTGAATGCGCTGATCTGCTTTTGCAGGGCTTCGTCGACGGTTCCCAGGCTGGGATGCCAGAAGTGGATGTCCAGTGGCGCAGCGGCTACGGCGCCACAGATGGCGGTCATGAACAGCACTGCTGCGCGCCGGAAAGACGAATTGTCGACCATGAAGCCTCCTCGGGAAGTCAACTGCCCGCTGCCCGCTCTGTGGAAATGCCCGTCGGCACTCACCGTCTGATCCGATGAATCGCCAGACAAGGAAAGCCGGGTTCATTACCCATTGAGCAAACGTTTGCTCATCTTAAGAGCAACCGCTTCAACCCGACAAGTTCGTACAAACACCGATAAGGGACACCAATGGAACATCGCACCTTTCGGTCAGAGCCCGCCAGGTGCCCACTCGACGCCTTGTTGGCACCGAGTCGCCTGTTGTGCGCAATGTCGCATCAACCCCAGCCCACCCCCCGCACGTCTCCCTCATGCTCCCCCAGCCCCGGGCTCGCGCGGCCACCCTGCACAGGCGTGCGACCAAAGGCCACGGCGCCGGTGAACCCGCGGTAACGACCCAGAATGGGGTGGGCGTAGGTGGCGATCAGGCCCTGGGCCTGCACCTGCGGGTGGTCGAACATGTCCTCCACCGTGCGCGCGGCGGCGCAGGGCACTTCGTCGCCGAAGAGGCTCTCCCATTCCATCGCTGTCCTTTGGGCCAGCGCCCCGTGCAGGCGCGGCACGATCATGTCGTGATGCTGAGCGCGGAGCTTGACGCTCGCGCAGCGCGGGTCGTCGGCCAGCTCGTGCAGGCCCGTCTTGTTGCACAACGCGCGCCAGAAGTGGGGCGTGTTGGCTGACAGGTACAGGTAGCCGTCGCGGGTGGGGTGAATGCCCGTGACACCGCCCGAGCGCATGTCACGGCCCACCTCGCGCGGCTCGCCATCGGCCCACACCAGGCGCGCCGATTGCATGGCCAGCGCTGCGCGCAGCAGCGACACATCCACCGCCTGGCCATGCCCGCTGCGTTCGCGTTCGTACAAGGCCGATGCCACGCCTGCGGCCACCAGCGCCGAGGCGTAGTAGTCAACCACCGACCCGAACAGAACCTGTGGCGGGGCATCCACCGGTGCCTGCATCGTGGCCATGCCGGTCAGGGTCTGCAGCACCTGGTCGTAGCCGGCCTTGTCTTTCAGCGGACCCATGTCGCCGTAGCCGGTCACGGCGCAATAGATCAGGCGTGGGTTCAACCGCGCCAGCGATGCGTGGTCGATTCCCAGGCGTTCGGGCACACCGGGGCGAAAGTTGTGTACCAACACGTCGGCCTGGCGCACCAGGCGCAGCAGGCAGGCGTGGTCGTCCGGGCGCTTGAGATCCAGCACGGCGCCGCGTTTGTTGCGGTTGATGCCGACAAAGGCGCGGCTTTCGCCGGCAAGTGTCGAGGGGTAGTGGCGCAGGTTGTCGCCGCCCGGCGGTTCGATCTTGATGACATCGGCCCCCTGGTCTGCCAACAGGGTGCAGCCGTAGGGCCCGGCGATGTAGGCGCTCAGGTCCAGCACACGGATGCCGGCCAGCGGGCCACCCCGCATGCCATCGCCCGCTGCGGTTGACGCCGGCCCCGGCGCGTTGCCCGGCG
>CAYNWR010000142.1:0-3170 GCA_964400915.1 uncultured Burkholderiaceae bacterium | reverse complement strand
GGCCGCGCGGCGCTCATGGGCGAGCCTCGAGACCACGGTCGTCATGCAGCGTGGCAGGTGCATCGGCTGGCCACAAACCCAGGCGCTGCGCGGTCCTGGCGACACCCAGCGCACGCATCACAAACGGGGCGTCGATCATGCGGCCGTCCACCTGCCAGGCACCCTTGCCATCGAGCCTGGCCTGCCGCGCCGACACGATCACTCGCGCGGCGTGGGCGATCTCATCGGCGGTGGGGCGAAACGCGTCGTTGATGACCGCCACCTGGCTGGGGTGGATGGCGCTTTTGCCCGCAAAGCCCAGACGCCGCGCCAGTGCCGCCTCTTCGGCCAGGTGGGCCATGTCCCGGAAATTGCCGTACGCGCTGTCCCAGGCAGGGACACCCGCCTCGGCCGCCGCCATGCGCACGGCCATCATTGCGTGCTGCACGGCGCAGGGCTCCTTGCGGTGAATCTGGTAGGGCTCGAACAAATCACCCAAGCCCAACTGCAGACCCGCCACACCTCTATGAGCAGTGGCGAGGGCCGCTGCCTCGCGCAGGTTGCGCGGCGTCTCGATGTTGACCAGCAAGCCCACGGGCGTTGCCACGCCATGGCGCAGCCGTGCGCGCTCGATGGTGTCGCAAGCGGAGCGCACCGCATCGGCATCCTGCGGTTTGGGCAGGTTGATCATCGACAGGCCCGCTCGCACCACGGCATCGATATCGGGCTCGAAGTGGGGCGTGTCCATGCCATTGACTCGCACCACCAGCAGCTTGCCGCAGGCTGGCCCGTGGGTCTCGATCCACTGGCCGACCAGGTGGCGCGCATCGCCCTTGCGCGATTCGTCCACCGCGTCTTCGAGGTCAAGCGACAAACCGTCGGCATCGCCAGCGGCGGCTTTGTCAAAAAGCTCCGGTCGTGAGCCGGGCACAAACAGCTTGCATCGCATCGTGGGTGAATTCCTGCGCCAGGTTGCGCGTTGCAGTTCCGGTAATCTCGGCTTCAAGCAGCCCCGACCAACCAAACTTGGAGACTACCGCATGCCATCGAACCCCATCGCGCCGCCTGGCCCAATCCAACGCCCGACGCACCCCACCAGCCAACACCCTACCCATCGGCGCCACCACCTGCTGCAACTGGGCAAAGCCTTGACGGTCCTGGGCGCCTTGCTGGCGGGCCTGAGTACCCCGTCGTTGGCCACCGCGCAGCAGGCGGGATTTCCGTCCAAACCGATCACCATCGTGGTGGGCAATGCCGCCGGCGGCTCCAACGACGTTTTTGCCCGCGCCCTGGGCCGGCGCCTGCAGGAGGCACTGGGCAAGCCCGTGGTGATCGAAAACCGCCCATCTGGCGGCGGCATCGCGGCCAATGTGGGGGTGGCCCGTGCCGCGCCCGACGGGCACACCCTGGCGATGGTGTCGTCCACCTTCACCACGGGTGCAGCCATCCGCCCCAACCTGCCTTACGACGCGGTGAAGGATTTCCGGCCCGTGGCGATGCTGGCGCGCGGGCCCCTGCTGGTCACGGTCAAGCAGGACGCGTCGGCACGCACCATCCAAGACTTGGTGGCCCAGGCCAAGGCCAAACCCGGTGTCTTCAACTACGGCACCTCGGGCGCGGGCAGCATCAACCACTTTGCCAGCGAACTGTTTCTGGACGCGGCGGGCATCCGCATGGCCCATATTCCCTACAAGGGCATGGCGCCAGCCACCAGCGACCTGCTCAGCGGGCAGATCGAGGTGTTGATTGCCAGCGCACCGTCCATCCTGCAGCAGGTGAAGGGGGGGCGCGTGAGGGCCTTGGCCGTCACCACGGCGGGGCGCTCGGCCATCGCGCCCGAACTGCCGTCGCTGGAGGAAGCGGGCTACAAGGGCAGTGCCATCGATCTCTGGTGGGGCCTGCTGGCGCCGGCCGGCACGCCTGCCGAAATCGTCGACCTGCTCAACACCACGATCAACCGCGAGATGCAGTCGGCCGAGATGAAAGCATTCCTGGTGAACGAAGGGGCCGAGCCCGCAGCCCTCAAGCCGGCCGAGTTCGCGCGCCACGTGGCCACCGAAATCGAGCGCTGGCGCGCCGTGGCCAAGGCCGCCGACATCAAGGCGGATTGAGCGCCGCGCAGCCCTGCGGCTTGAAGATGCGTTGCCCGGACGCGGGAAAACGCGCCAGTTTGCCCTCGGGCCGCACCGGCCGACGCACGAGCTCGCCGCCACAATTGGGGCAGCGCCCCATCAGTTGTTGATCGGCGCAACCGGCGCAGAAGGTGCATTCGAACGAACAGATTCGGGCGTCGGGGGAGGACGGCGGCAAATCGCGGTCACAACACTCACAGGAGGGGCGCAGTTCAAGCATGGGTAATCCTCGGGCTGGAGCTTCCAAAGTGTAGGGCTGGCCTCGGCAATCAAGTGCCCGCGACACCCCGGAGCCAGAAAACCAGCCAGGGGATACACACCAGCACCGCAAGGCCCAGGACCAGCCAATTGCCGCTTGCCGGATTGAAATCGGTCCAGACCTTGTCCCAGGACCGGCGCAGCAACCAGCGGCCCAGGGCGATGTCAAAGCCGGCCATGAACAAGGCCAGCACGCAGCCGAGCGCCCCGTGAGGCCACCCGCCATACAGGTCGATGCCGGGCACCAGAAACCAGCACACCACAAAGGCCAGCAGCGAACCCGTGACCACGCTGAGCTTGAGCGCCAGCGCCTTGCCCAGCCAGGGCGCCAGCCACACGGTGCGGGCAATGCCGTGCAAGGTTTCGGCGCTGGCCAGTGCGACACACAGTGCCAGCACGCGCCAGAGGGTATCGACGGTCATGGCTTGATTGACGACCGCTGCGTGCCCCAAATCATCAAGATCGATTCAACCAGCCGATTTCAAGCCGTCAACAGCGCATTCACCCGCCGCACATAGGCCGCCGGGTCTTCGGGCAGGCCGCCCTCGGCCAGCAGGGCCTGGTCAAACAGGATATGGGCCAGGTCGTCAAAGCCCGCGCCTTCGCAACTTGCCTTGAGCTTCTTCACCAGCGCGTGCTCGGCGTTGACCTCGAGCACGGGTTTGGTATCCGGCGCTTTTTGCCCCGCCTGCTTGAGCATGCGTGCCAACTGGTTGCTCATGGCGTGGTCCTTCACCACCAGGCAGGCGGGCGAATCCACCAGGCGGGTGGTCACGCGCACGTCTTCGGCCTTGTCCTTCA
>CAYNWR010000141.1:5483-6917 GCA_964400915.1 uncultured Burkholderiaceae bacterium | reverse complement strand
AGCAGATTCGCGACATCGAGGAGCGCGTCAACGCCGAGATCCTGGCCAACCAGGCCACCGAGGCGCGCCTGATGGACATCGAGTCGGCCCAGAAGACTGGCGCCATGATGCTGTTTGGCGAGAAGTACGGCGACACTGTGCGCGTGCTGGACATCGGCACCAGCCGCGAGTTGTGCGGTGGCACCCATGTGCAGCGCACGGGCGACATCGGCCTGTTCAAGATCGTGGGCGAAAGCGGCGTGGCCGCCGGCGTGCGCCGAGTCGAGGCTGTGACGGGTGCGAATGCGCTGGCCTACCTGCAGCAACTGGAGGCGGGTGTGCAGGCGGCGGCCGGGGCGCTGAAGGCGCCGGCGGCCGAACTCACGCCGCGCATCGCCCAGGTGCTCGACCAGGTCAAGTCGCTCGAAAAGGAAATCGCCGCACTCAAGGGCAAGCTCGCATCGGCGCAAGGTGATGAGCTCATGAGCCAGGCCGCAGACGTGGGCGGCATCCAGGTGCTGGCCGCGCGGCTGGATGGCGCTGACGCCAAGACCCTGCGCGACACGCTGGACAAGCTCAAGGACAAACTCAAGAAGGCCGCCATCGTGCTGGCGACGGTCGAGGGTGGCAAGGTGCAGCTGGCCGCCGGGGTCACGGTGGGCGAGACGGCACGCATCAAAGCGGGCGAACTCGTGAATTTCGTGGCGCAACAGGTGGGTGGCAAGGGCGGCGGCAAGGCCGACCTGGCGATGGCCGGGGGCACCGATCCCACCAAACTCGACGACGCGCTGGCCAGCGTGCGGGCTTGGGTCGCCGCGCGTGCCGCATAGGCTTGCATCACATGACCAGCAAAGCCGCTTCTGACAACTCGACCATCGGGGCAGACAGTGCCCCAAGCGACGAGACCTATCGAAGAACGTATCTCCAGCACATCGACGACCTGTTGTCCGTGCAGGGCGAGCGCCGCGCCATGGAACTGGCCGTGGGTGGGCATTTTGATGCCTTGGGTGTGCTCGAAGTGAGCCTGCTGCGCCAGCACGGGCTCATGCCCCACCACCACCTGGTGGACGTGGGTTGTGGCAGCGGGCGCCTGGCCGTCAAGCTGCGCGAGTACCTGCAGGGGCGCTACACCGGCCTGGACGTGGTGCCCAAGCTGGTGGACTACGCCAGGCGCATCGCCGATCGCCCCGATTGGCGGTTTGAGCTGGCCGAGGGCCTGAGCATTCCCGAGCCCGATGCGTCGGTGGATTTCGTCTGCTTCTTTTCGGTACTCACCCACCTGACGCACGAGGAGAGTTTCAAGTACCTGGCCGACGCCAGCCGCGTGCTCAAGCCCGGTGGCAAGGTGGTGTTCTCCTTCCTGGAGTTCCGCATTCCCGCGCATTGGTACATCTTCGATGGTGTGCTCAAGGACGCCAACCCCGACAAGGTGCTCAATCAGTTCATGGACCGCGA
>CAYNWR010000141.1:0-5383 GCA_964400915.1 uncultured Burkholderiaceae bacterium | reverse complement strand
CTGGGCATCTATGTGGCGGTCGAACGCGACAACCGCCTGTACCACGTCAACAGCGACGGATCGCAAACGCCGCTGGGCGACGATCTGGGGGCCATCGCGCCGCACCAGATGCTGCCTGGGTCCAGTGTGGTGCAACTGCAATGCGATGTGGCCGAGGGTGTGGGCGCCGATCGGGTTCAGTCCGTCTATGTGGGGGTCGGGGTGTCGCTGGCCGAGGTGGTGCAGCACCGCTACTACGTGCATGTGCCGGTGTTGCCGCGCGAGACGGTGGCTTAGCCAGTTTCTGTTTTTGATAGCATGAGAGTTCCACCCGGCGCTCGCTCCATGCTCATTGGACTGTCAAGCCTTGTCGCAAGGGCCTTGAGCAGCGGGGTCGGGCGTTGCCTCGGGTCTCTGCCGTGGGTCGTCGCGCTGATGCTGTTGTCGATGTCAACCTGGGCGACCGAGCGCGAGCTGGAAGCGGTGCGCATCGAATCGCTGGATGGCACCCCCCTCAACGCCTGGGTGTTGCGTCCCCTCGAACCAGAGACCCCGCGCGGCGCCGTTGTGGCCCTGCATGGCTGCGGCGGGCTGTACGCCAATGTCGGTTCGCGCAAGGGCAGACTCAGTGCCCGGCATCAGATGTGGGCCGAAACACTGGCGCGGGCCGGCTTTGTGGCGATCTTTCCCGACAGCCTCACCACGCGTGGCGAAACCGAGTTGTGCACCCAACGCGCCCAGGCGCGCAAGGTGACGCAGCGCGAGCGGCGCAACGATGCCCTGGGTGCGCTGCGCTGGGCGGCGGCCCAGCCCACAGGCCTGGCCGGACGGCTCGCCCTGATGGGTTGGTCCCACGGCGGCAGCGCGGTGCTGTCGGCCACCGATGCCGCCCATGCCGACGTGGCCGCACTGCCAGCCGCTGCGCGGCCGCGACTGGCCTTGGCCTTCTATCCCGGTTGTGCGGTGGCCTTGCGCACCGGTTACCGGCCGGCGGCGCCCCTGGTGATGCTGTTGGGGGCGGCGGACGACTGGACGGCCCCTGGCCCCTGCATCGAACTGGGGCAGCGCGTGGAGGCCGATGTGCAGGTCTATGAAGGAGCTCACCATGGTTTCGATGCCCCGGTGGGCATGGTGCGCCACTTGCCTCAAGTGCCCAATGGCGTGAACCCCGGCAAGGGCGTGCATGCGGGGCCAAATCCGGCCGCGCGTGACGCCGCGCACAAGCATGTTCTGAAAGTCTTGGACGCTGCCTTTGCGCCCGCGTCCAATGGGCAGGCCCGAGAAGCGCGTTGATCGACGCCCCCGGGCGCAGCGGAAGGCTTCATGGATTGCAACTTGATGGGGCGCCGGGCGCGAAGGACCTGGCTCGCGCTGTTGACCTGCCTGGGGCTGTTGGGCGTCTGGGGCCTGGCGGGGTGTGGCGGCGGTGGCGGCGGTGGCGATGCCGGCAGCGGGACGCCGGTGCCCGCGCAGCGCCTGGTCGGCGAGATCTTCGGTCCACCGACACAACTTGCCAGCAGCGAGTTCAAATTCACGGCGGGTTACACGGGCGATCTGGCCACCTCACGCGCATTGGCCGCCACGGGGCGGGCCTCGTTGCTGGATGCCTTGTTCATGTTCCATCCAGGCGGTGGTGCCGCCACGGCCGCACCCGTGCCCGATGCCGCGCAGCGCCTTGATCAATGGGCCGGCAACAACGCCGATCTGTTGGTACCCGGCACCCGCGTGCTGATCCTCGACGAGGTGTTCTGGCAACCCGGCGTGCCGTCCCAGGTGGCCTTGAGCGCCAGCGAATTGACGTCGCGCCTGAACGGCTTGCGCAGCGCTGTGGCCTTGATGCGCCAGCGCCTGCCGCAGGTGTCGATCGGCATCACCGTGACACCTTATGTGGTGATCGACGTGGCACCCGAAGACGGTGGGCGCGTGCGCGCGGCGCTCGCCCAGGCCCTGGCGCTGGTTGATTGGGTTGCGACCGATCCGTATTGGTACGGCCAGCCCGATCTTGTGCCCGCGCTGCTGGAATGGAGCCGGGATTTCCACGCCTTCGCCAGGGCCGCGCAGCCGCGCATTGAAACCTGGTTGGTCGCGCAGGCCTTCAAGGACCCATCCTGGGACGCCGCGACCTACCGCTTGTTCGTTGCCCAGTTGCTGCAGCACGCCGAGCGCTACGACCACATCATCTTCTATGGCTGGCAACTGGTGGGCGGACTGCCCGACACGGCGCTGGGCCGATTCTTCGATGCACCCACGCGCGCGCTGTATGCCAGGTACCTGCTGCAGCCGTAGGCGCAGCGGCTGGCCATGGCGCTTCAGCGACGGTGAAACACGAGATCCCAAACGCCATGGCCCAGGGCAAGGCCGCGGCGCTCGAACTTGGTCTGCGGACGCCAGTCGGGTCGTGGCGAGTAGCCATCGGGCAGGGCGTGTTCTGAATTGACCCACTGCGTGCAGCCCTGCAGCACCTCGAGCATCTGCTGGGCATACGGCTGCCAATCGGTTGCCAGATGCAGGTAGCCGCCCGGCCGCAAGTGGGATGCCAGGCGCTCGACAAACGGTGGCTGAATGAGTCGCCGCTTGTGGTGACGCTTCTTGGGCCACGGGTCGGGAAAATAAATGTGCACCGCCTGCAGCGATGCAGGCTCGATCATGTGCTCGATCACCTCGACCGCATCATGAGCCACGATGCGCAGGTTGTTCAGGCCGGCTTCGCCAATGCGCCGCAGCAGCGCACCCACGCCGGGTTCATGCACTTCCAGGCCAAGGTAGTCCCACTCGGGATGGGCCGCGGCAATCTGGGCCGTGGCGTCGCCCATGCCAAAGCCGATCTCCAGCACACGCGGCGCGCCGGTTCGACCGAAGCGGGCCGCCCAATCCAGCATGGCCGGCTGGTAGGGCAGCAGGAACAAGGGGCCGAGATCCGCCAGCGCGCGGGCCTGTCCTGGGCCGCTGCGCCCAGCGCGTTTGACGAAGCTGCGCACAGGGCGGTGGCGGGGGTCGTCGGTGGTGTGCGGCTTGGCGGCCGTGGCAACGGGGGCGGGCGTGGCTTCGCTCATGACCTGGGATTGTCCCCGCAGATGTGCCAGCGCCGATCCCATTGCGCGATCCAGGCATCCAGGGCTGCAGGGATGGAAGCGGACACCGCCGGGCTCAGACCCAGAACCTGGGCCGCCTGCGACAGCGCCTGCAACGCAGCGGCGGGCGTCTGTGTGTCCAGCGCCCGGGCGCCCGTCTGTTTGGACAGCTTCTGCCCATCGGCGGCCAACACCAGCGGGGTATGCAGGTACCGGGGCACCGGCACGCCCAAGGCGTCCTGCAACAGGCGCTGACGAGGGGTGTTGTCGGCAAGGTCCTCACCCCGAACGATGTCGGTGATGCCTTGCTCGGCGTCGTCCACGACCACCGCCAACTGGTAGGTGGCCTGCATGAACTCACCCGACGGGCTGCAACGGGCCAAGGCAAAGTCGCCCACGGCCTGTGCGACGTCCTGGTGCTGCGCCCCCAGGCGCCGGTCGCGCCAGTCCACGAGACTTGCTTGGGGCAGGCGCAGGCGCAGGCTGCGGGCCTTGGCGCCGCCGGGCATGCCCGCGCGGCAGGTGCCGGGATAAGGCGTATCCACGGGTGCGTCCGCGGCGGGGGCGTTTGCGACGGGCTGCGGCAAGAACGCTTGACCGTGCTGTTGCCCGAGCCGTTGCGCAAGCCGTTCCCCGAGCAACTGCCCCTGCTGCTGCCAGTGCGCTTGAATCTGCCGGCGCGAGCACGCGCAGCCGTACACCCGGTCACCCAGCTGGACCAGCGCGGCCCGATACCGCGCTGGGCGCGTGGATTGAAACACCGGTGCTTCATCGGGCACCAGGCCACAAGCGGCCAGTTGCGCAAGGTTGGTCTCGCCCATGCCCGGCAGGCAACGCTCAGCATCGATGTCTTCGATACGCACCAGCCATGCCCCGCCATGGGCACGGGCGTCGAGCCAACTGGCCAGCGCGGCCACCAGCGAGCCCGCGTGCAGCGCGCCAGTGGGCGAGGGTGCGAAGCGGCCTCGATAAACCACCACATCACCTGCGATGCGCATCGACCACCGAGCCCATGGGGTGGTCACCCAGCAAGGCACGGCGGGTGGCGGGCTTTTCCAGGGTGGCCAACCACCAGGCCAGTGCCTTCCCCGGCCGGCTGCCGGTGCGCCATGCGTAGTGCAGATGCAATTGACGTTGTGTGCGCTCGGTCCTCCGGGCCACCAGCAAACCGGCTTCGATGTAGGGCCTGGCCAGGCATTCGGGCAGATAGCCACAGCCGATGCCCATGAGCTGGGCATCGAGCTTGGCGGCCATGGACGGCAGGGTCAACACGTCCTGGCCGTCGAGCAGGCCATAGCGCAGCGGGCTGCCGTGATGCGACGAATCGGCCACGGCGGCGGCCCGATGCCGGCGGATCGCGTCCGCCGCCAGCGGCTCTTCCATCCGCGCCAGGGGGTGGCCCGGTGCCACGGCGAACACCCAGGACATGGTTCCCATCGGGCGCAGCCACAGGCCGTTGATCTGCGCGGTGTCCCCGCCAATGCCGATGGCGAGGTCGGCCCGTCCTGCGCTCAAGGCCTGCACGGTGCCACTCAGGACTTCGTCGCGCACGCGGATCTGAGTGGGTGCACCCAACTCCAGAAAGGCCCCCACCACCTCCAGCACCGCTCGGCGCGAGACGATGTTCTCGACAGCCACGGTCAATTGCGGCTCCCAGCCCGAGGCGACCCGCCGCACGCGGTTGGTGAGGGTGTCCAGTTCGCCCAGCACACGCGGGGCGTGGGCCAACAACTCGACGCCGGCTGCGGTGGCACGCGCCTGTCGGGATGTGCGGTCGAAGAGCAGCACGTCCAGCGCGTCTTCGATCTGCCGCACGCGATAGGTCAGGGCACTGGGCACCATGCCCAGCGCGCGCGCGGCGGCGGCAAAGCTGCCCGATTCCTCGATGCTGCGCAGCATGTCCAGGGCTTGTGGCGTGAGCACGTGTGACGCCGGGGCGGATTCGCCACGGCGCGTGTCCAATTTGCTGGAAGAAAGCTTGGTGGCCATGCTTGCACCGCGATCATATTCAAAAAATTCGAACGATGCCACCAAATCCACTGCCTTGTCAGGAGCGATGCCTGGCCTAAAGTACGCAGCCTCTACAGGAGATGAACCCATGATTCGTCTGCGCAAATCTCATGAACGCGGTTGGGCCGATCACGGCTGGCTGAAGTCCTTTCACAGTTTTTCGTTTGCCGGCTACCACGACCCGGAGCACATGGGCTGGGGCAACCTGCGCGTCATCAACGAGGACCGCATCGCGCCCGGGACAGGTTTTGGCACCCACGGCCATCGCGACATGGAAATCATCAGCTACGTGTTGTCGGGCAACCTGGCCCACAAGGACAGCA
>CAYNWR010000140.1:0-6940 GCA_964400915.1 uncultured Burkholderiaceae bacterium | reverse complement strand
CAGATCAGGCCGCGGCCGAAGCGCGCCATGAAGTTGATCGCCTCGGGGGTCACGTGCTCGGCGGCCATGACCAGATCGCCTTCGTTCTCGCGGTCCTCTTCGTCAACCAGGATCACCATGCGCCCGGCGCGCAGCTCGGCCACGATGGTGTCGACGGGGGAGATGGGCTCCAGGGCCGCCGGAGCGTTCAGGGATTCAGCAGACTTCACGAGGGAACCTTCGAGAAAGCGCGGCTGCCGGGCTGGTCAGCACCCAGGCTCAGCATGCGCTCGACATAACGGGCAATCAGATCGATTTCCAGGTTGACATGGGCGCCGATACGCAAGGTGTTCAGCGCCGTGTGCTGCAAGGTGTGGGCGATCAGGTTGATCTCGAAGCGGCAGTGGCCACCTGCTTCGTCCGTGACCCGGTTGACGGTGAGGCTCACGCCATTGACCGTGATCGAACCCTTGTAGGCAAGGTACCTGGATAACTCGGCGGGCGCACGCACCTGAAGCAGGTGGCTTTCACCCACCGGATCGAAGGCCGTCACCGTGCCGATGCCATCGACATGGCCCGACACCAGGTGACCACCCAGGCGATCGGTGGCGCGCAGGGCTTTTTCCAGGTTGACAGCGCCCGCCTGATCCAGCCCGGCCGTGCGCGCCAGCGATTCGGCGGAAATCTCGATGTCGAATTCGCTTTGTGCCTTGTCCAGACGCGTGACGGTCATGCAGGCGCCGTTGATGGCGATGCTGTCACCCAGCCCCACATCATCCAGGTAGGCAGGGGGCGCAACGATGCACAGGCGCTTGCCATGGGCCAAGGAGCTTCCGAGAGCGTGGACAGCGGCGATGCGCCCCACACCGGTAACGATTCCGGTGAACATCCCGCTATTGTCGCCGCATTGGCGGGCCAGGCGCTGGATGGGGCGCTCCAAACGCCCTGCGCCGTGGCGGTGCGTCGGGGTGCTTCTAAAAGGTGTCTCGCCCGGCCACCACGGCGCGCAGGCGCAGATCGTCACCCATCACCGCGGGCGGCCCAAAACGCAGAGGCAGCGCTTGGGCCAGGCTGTCCAGGGTGGGCAATGCCGCCATCGGCCGGCCCGGGCCGATCAGCTTGGGTGCCAGGTACACCAGCAGCTCGTCCACCAACTGCTCACGCAGCAGCGAGGCGTTGAGCTTGTGGCCGGCTTCCACATGCACCTCGTTGACCTGGTCCCGGGCCAGTTGATCCAGCAGGGCGGCGAGGTCCACCTTCCCGCCAGGCCCTGGAAGCTCCAGGAAATCGACGCCCAGCGCCTCCAGGGCGCTCTTTTTCGGATGATTGGCATGTTTTTCGGCTGTAGCGAGCGTCAACTGGCGCTGAGTAGCTACAAAAATAGAAGCATCGACGGGTGCGTCCAGACGGCTGTCCACCAGCACCAGGCGGGGCTGGCGCGTCGTGGGCACCCCGCGCACGTCCAGGCGCGGGTTGTCGTCCAGCACGGTGCCGATGCCGGTGACGATGGCGCAGGCGCGAGCGCGCCAGGCATGGCCATCGGCACGGGCGGCTTCGCCCGTGATCCATTGGCTTTGCCCGTTGGTCAGCGCCGTCTGACCGTCCAGGCTGGCCGCGATCTTCAGGCGCACCCAGGGGCGTGCGCGCTGCATGCGGCTGAAGAACCCGATGTTGAGCGCGCGCGATTCGCCCGCGCCGTCGCCCACCCGCACCTCGATGCCCGCCGCGCGCAGATGGGCAAAGCCCGCACCGCGCACCTGCGGGTTCGGGTCTTCGATGCTGGCGTGCACACGGGCGATGCCCGCCGAGACGATGGCATGGGCGCAGGGCCCCGTGCGGCCCTGGTGCGAGCAGGGCTCCAGCGTCACCCACAGGTCGGCACCCCGCACGTCGTGCCCGCGCGCCTGGGCGTCGCGCAGGGCCATCACCTCGGCGTGCGGCCCACCGGTGACCTGGGTGTGCCCCTCACCCAGCAGATCACCCGTGCGGCTCACGATGACCGCACCCACCGCCGGGTTGGGCGGGCAAGTCCGTCGCGCCTGCCCGGCCAGATCCAGCGCTCGGGCCATCCAGGGCGACAGCCCGGTGGAAGTGTGAAAAAGTTGCATGAAAACGCGTGTTGCCTGCCGTTTGTCGGCCCCAGTCGACCGTTCGCCGGAAGCCGCTTGCGGCCCACATGGCCGATCCCATAAGCTGCGCGGCATGTCAAGCTGGCCGATTTCCATGGACCACAAGCCTGCCCACCCGCCGGCCGCCGAAGCGGGATTTTCACTGATCGAGGTGCTGATCGCCATCCTCATCCTCGCCTTTGGCGTGGTGTCGATGGGCGGCCTGCAACTGGCCTCGCTCAAGAGCAACCAGATTTCGGGCTACTCGGCCACGGCGGCGACGCTGGTGAAGGACTACACAGAGATGATGCGTTCCAACCCCAGCATCTCCTCAATTGTGACCACGACCGGTGGTGTCAACCCTTATTTGTTTGATTCGAGTGACACGTCGAGCTTCAGCGCCACCCCCACTGCGGATTGCAAGTCGACGGTGTGTGACGGGGCCAATCTGGCCAAGATGCATGTGGCCGATTGGGCAGCGCGCGTCGCGTCGTCGCTACCGCAAGGCCGAGCGGTGGTTTGCCGGGACGAGACACCCAAGTCCGGCAGTGCGTTCGAATGGACTTGTGACGGCGCAGGAAGCCTTGTGACGATCAAGGTGGGTTGGGTCGACAAGCGTTCCGACAGCGAGCGGGGCACCACGACTTTCACGGTCAGTGCACCGCAATTGGTCATGACAGCGATGACGGGGTTCACCGAATGAAGCCGGGTTTGCCAACCATGTCGAATGCGTTGCGGCGAGAGCGCGGCATGACACTTGTCGAGTTGATGATCTCGCTCGTCATCTCCAGCTTGATCGTGATTGCATCCGCCGCCTTCTTGTTGGGCTCGAGCCGCACCAGTGCCACCCAGGATGCGGCCGGTCAATTGCAGGACAATGCACGCTACATCACCGAGCTGATGACCCGCAACATTCAGCAAGCGGGGTTCCAGAACTATGTCTACGGCAGCGCAGGAGCGGAAAAGCGCCGTGAGATTGCCCCGCCGGTGGATGGTGAGCCCGATATTCGCGGATGGGAGAACAGCGCGGCGGGCACATCAACCGATCACGGTTCCCATGATCGGAGCACCAATCGCGTCAACAACAGCGACACGCTGGTCTTGCGCTTCCAGGGCATGAGCTCAACCGTGACCACCGTGACGGGGACGACCTCGGTCACCAACTATGTGGTCGATGGAAGCATGATTGATTGCCGTGGGCAACCTGTGGCACAGACGGACGGTTCGACCGACCGCGCCTACAGCATTTTTGAGATCCGCCAGGCCTCTTCGACCGCAGAGCCCGAATTGAGGTGCAAGTACCTTGGCTCCAGTGGAACCTTCGTCAGTGAGGTCATCGCCCGCGGCGTAGAAACCTTGCAGGTCATGTTCGGCCTTGATACCGATGGCAACTCCGTTGCTGACTCTTGGAAGACGGCCAAACAGACGGATTTGGCCAACGCATGGTCCAAGGTGACGTCGGTCCGGGTGGGCCTGGTCATCCGCTCGCCCAGCCCGGTCGCGGTGGGTGCGGCCGGTGGCTCGTTCAAGCCCTTGGGTGACCCATTCACGGGATCGAGCACCGATGACCCAGGGGGCACTTTGACTGTCAGCGACGACGGCCGATTGCGCCGCGTGGTGACATTCACCGTCAATGTGAGGAACGTGTTGTGAAGGTCTTGCCCATTTCTGTTCGCGCGCAGCGCGGTGCCAGCATGATCATGGTGTTGATCATGCTGTCGGTCATCTTTGTGATCGGCGCGCTTTCGGCCCAATTTGCCATTTTTGGAGAGCGAAGCGCACGCAACGACCGAGATCGCCAGATCGCCTTCCAGGCCGCAGAAGCAGCGCTGCTGGACGCAGAGCTGGACATCATGGGCCCCAACGCAGCGGCTGCTGGTGTCAAGCGCGTCTGTCGCTTCGATTCCAAGAAGGTCATTGAATTTGTCGACGGGTGTGGAACCGGCTCGCAGGCCGGGATGTGCCTCAGCATTGCGGCGCCCGGTGAAGCATGGCGGGTTGTCAAAGGCAACTACACGTCGGAGACCGGCACCGGCGGAACCAACAAGACGGTTCAGTACGGCGAGTTCACTGGAAGGGCGCTTCCTGCCGGGCTGGTGGGCACGGGAGGTGGCCTGCCGGTCAAGGCGCCTCGCTACACGATCGAGGCGGTTCGGTACGCGGGAACCGGGGCCGCCAACGACGCCGTTGGTTCTACCCAGCAGGAATATGCCTTTGTGGTGACGGCCATGGGCTTTGGATTTCGCGCCGAGACCCAGGTCATGCTGCAGGCGCTGATTTACAAGCCGACCGACAAGCCTGGATCAGGCTGTTGAGAATTCAGGGAGTTTCACATGTACATACGCCGCATCTTGCTGTTGGGTAGTGCGTTGGCCACCGCCGCATTGATTGGCGGTACCTTCGCGCAGGCCACCAGAACCACCCTGGATCTGCGCACGGGGCCGATCATCAACTCCAACGATGTTTCCAATTTGGCGCTGGTGCTTTCCGTCGAGTTCCCCACCACGCGCGCGGCCTATCCGCGCACGTCGGCGTATTCCAGTGCAACCAAGTACATCGGCTACTACAACTCCAACACCTGCTATGGCTATGTGGGAACGACAGCCGATGGCTACTTCAAGCCCAACGGCGCCACCAATGGGGCCTACAACTGCAACGTGTCCGGAACCGGAACGGGGTTCAGTGGCAACTTCCTGAACTACGCCAACACCTCGTCAATCGACGTCATGCGCCTGGCCTTGACGGGCGGCGACCGCTATGTCGATCAGGCCACTGGCACCACCATCCTGCAGCGCGCCATCTTGCCGTCGGACGCGCGTACAAGCCCCAACGGCGGTAGCCGCAACACCAACTACTACCGGGGCGATACCAACAGCACGACCAACTTCGACAAGATCATTCTTGCAGCGGGAACCCAGACAGCGGCCGTGACACCGTTTGGCTCGTCGTCGCAAGTGGTTGTCAAGTTCTGTGACGACAAGATTTTCTTTGGCAACACCGACACGGGCACCTGTGCGGCACCGGGTAACAACGCCAACTTGTCCGTTGCCAGCCTGAGCTCGCCCAGCACCACGGTGACAGGCACCTTCAAGGCTCGCGTGCAGGTGTGTGATGCCACGGAAGGGCCTGTTCGCACCGACCTGTGTCTGCAGCAGCCCAACGGGTACTACAAGCCGGTGGGTGAAATTCAGCGCAACGCCGACAAGGTAAGGGTGGCGGCGTTCGGTTATCTGATCGATTCGGCCGACTGGGGCACTGGCACCGAGGGCAGCCGTTATGGGGGCGTGTTGCGCGCTCCCATGAAGTTTGCTGGCCCCAATCAGAAGTCCGTGGCGGGCGTTGTCAGCGCCAACTCGGAAAATGAATGGAACGCAGACACAGGTGTGTTCATCGACAAGCCGATCAACACGTCCAATGAAGCCGGCTACACCTGGTCGGGCGTGATCAACTATGCCAATCGATTTGGGCGACACACGCGCAGCGACGGTGTTGGCATCGACATCTACAAGCGGCGCGACCCGGTGGGCGAGTTGTACTACGAGGCCATTCGTTACTTTCAGGCCCAGCAGCCAACCTCTACGGCCGTTTCCAGCACCACCACCGCGTTGATGGCGGGTTATCCGATCTACGCCAATTGGACCGACCCGATGCAAAACGCATGCCAGCGAAACTACGCGATGCTGATCGGCGACAACAACACGTCCAAGGACGCAAACATTCCGGGCAGCACCATCTCCGGGCAAACGCGGTCGGAAGACACCATCACCCGAACGGCACCCGACGGGACTTCCAAGAGCGTCACGCTCAATGCCAACACCTGGGCGGGCGTTCTCTCGAGCTTCGAAACCAACGGCTCGACCACGTACACCGATTCACAAGGGGTCACGCGCACGGCCAATGGCAACGCGACGTCTGGTGCCACAGGGGTGCAAAGCGGCTCACCGTACAACGCCTTGGCCACGTCCACGTTCTCTGACAGCGCCAGCTATCTGTATGCGGCGGTGGCGTATTGGGCCAACACCCAGTCGATTCGGCCCGACAAGCCGCTGGCGCGCGTGCGGACGTTCGTGATCGACGTGGACGAGGGTGGCAATGGCACCCTGGTGCGCAACCGGGGCCTTTATCTGGCCGGGAAGTACGGCGGCTTCGCCGACCAGGGGCCCGACAAGAGCGCCACGACGGGTGAAGGCAATCCGTTCATGACCTACGTCAATGGCACGCTCACCGCGTCCGATACCGAGTGGCTGTCCGCTGATGGGACCACCTCGCCCGTGGGCTACTTTCTGGCCAGTAACCCATCGCGCCTGATTGCGGCCATCAAGAAGATCTTTGCCGAGGCTGCAAAGCCGGCTGGCAATTTGGCCGGTGGCTCTGTCAACGTGGGCAAGGTGAATGCCGCAACCACGGTGGGTGGTTTCTATCAGGCGCAGATCAACCCGTCGGATTTCTCCGGGACGGTTGTCCGGACCAAGCTGACGTTCAACACCCTGACGCAATCGCTCGAGGTCGGTTCCATCCCCGTCTGGGATGCTGCCAACATCTTGACGGGCGTTCAGACCAACACGACAACCTTGAGTCCGTTCCCCTTGCCCGCCAATCGAAAAATTTTGTCTTACAGCTCCACCAGTTTGCAGGGGGTCACCTTCAGCTGGTCCACTGTCGACGCCGCCGTCCAAACCTCGCTTTCGACCGATCCTGTGACTTCGGTCAACGAAGGGGCCACCGCTGGACAGGCGCGGCTGGACTACATACGCGGTGTGAGGACGGGGGAAACCGATGGCACGGACTTTCGTGCGCGCCGGCTCATCATGGGCGATGTGATCAATTCAGCAGCCGTTCTGAAGGGAGCGCCG
>CAYNWR010000139.1:0-6951 GCA_964400915.1 uncultured Burkholderiaceae bacterium | reverse complement strand
AGAACCGCGCGCCTCCCTGACCCAAGCCAGGTCCGCCACCCGCCCCGGCGCCGTGTGGTGAGGGAGGGCTTGGGGAAAGAGAAAGCGGGAACTGAGGCTGTTGCGGGAGCGGGTGTTGACGTCATCGCCAGCTACTTCAAAAACAATAGCTAACTGTGGCCAGATGACGATCGCTACCGGCCGATTTTGCTGGTCCGTGTGTTGCCTGACCAAGGGCAGCACGCCCCTGCCCGTGCGAAGGCAACTGGGGCACGATGGTGCGGAGGCAACCCGGCGCATGGGCACAAAGCAACCGGACACCGTCGTGCCCAGGCTGCTGCACGGATAGGATGGCGCTGTGAGCCCCGAACCCCTTCCATTGCTGCAGCGCGTGGGCCGTTGGCTCGTGGTGCGTCTGGGCGTGCGCGGGCTCTACACCTGGGTGGCCGTGCTGCTGGGGCTTGCCGCCGTCGTCGAATTGGCGGTGTTCCATCACCTGGACACCCTGGACAACCGCGTGGGCGATGCGTTGTTGCGCTGGCATGCAGCATCGCGAGAGCCGCCAGCGGACATCGTGTTGATCGACATCGACCAGCCGTCGCTGAACGATCCGGCGATGAACGAGGTGGCGGGTGCCTGGGCCTGGCCCCGCGCCATCCATGCCGAGCTGATCACCCGTCTGGCGCAAGAGAACCCGCGGGCCATCGTTGTCGATCTGATCCTGGCACCGCCCGACCGCCTGCGCCCGGAAAACGACGCGGCCTTGGCCGAAGCGGTCGCCGCCTTCGATCGCACCTTTGTTCCTTTGGTCATCCTGGAGGAGTCGACCACGCAGGCCCCGCTGGCCCTGGCGCCACCCGCGATGGGCATCCGCGCGCTGCCGCACGCCCGGCCGGATGCCCGCCTGGGCCTGGATGCGCCCACTGCGCTGCCGCCCGAGTTGTGGCGCACCGGCAGCATCAACTTCATCAAGGATCGCGACGGCACCGGGCGGCACACCGAAACCGGGCGCGAGGTGCAGGGCTGGTGGATTCCCCACATGAGCGGGCGCGTGGCCGGGTTGCTGGGCTGGGCCGTGCCCGATGAGCCGCGCTTTCGCCTGCACTGGCACGGCCGCGAGTTCACGCGCATCCCCTATGCCCGCGCCTACCTGGCATCGCAGACCGGCGACGGCAGCCTGCCATTTGACGCGCGCGGCAAGATCATCGTGATCGGCGCCACGGCCAGTGGCCTGCTCGATTTTGTCCCCACGCCCATGGATGCCACCACACCCGGGCCCTTTGTGCTGGCCACCGCGATGGCCAACCTGCAGGCCGGCGACTGGCTGCGCGAAGCGCCGCCCTGGCTCAGCCCGCTGCTGGCGCTGGTGCTCATCGTCGGCCTGGCCTACGGTTTTGGGTACCGGGCGTCGCCCGTGTCGATTGCCCTGGGTTTCTGGACGACGGTGGCCCTGGCCATGGGGGTCTGTGTTGGGGCCTTGGGCTACAACATCTACTGGGTGCCGGTGTCGGCGCTGACCTGGGGCGCCATTGCGCTCTTGTCCTTCGGTTTGTTGTCCTCGCGTCTGGAGATGGCACAGCGCCGCCACGTTCAGGCAATGTTCTCGCGCTTTGTCGACCCGCGCATCGTGGCCAACCTGTCCGAGCAGAACCAGGTGGCCGAGGCCCGTGTGTCGGCCAGCCGCGAGATCACGGTGCTGTTCTCGGACATCCGCGGCTTCACATCCTTGTCCGAGCGCCGCAAGCCCGAAGAGATCGTGGCCCTGCTCAACCGCTACTTCGAGATGCAGGTGGAGGTGATCTTTCGCCACCAGGGCACGCTGGACAAGTTCATCGGCGATGCCATCATGGCCTTCTGGGGCGCCCCGCTCGCGCAGCCCGATCACGCCGTGTTGGCCGTGCGGGCCGCCTTGGGCATGGGACGGGCGCTTGAGCAATTTGCCGCGGAAATCGCACAGGAAGACCCCAATGTCAACTTTGATATCGGCATCGGCGTGCATACTGGCGAGGCCGTGGTCGGCTTTCTGGGCACGCGCCGCCGTCTGGACTACACCGTGATTGGCGACACCGTCAATCTGGGCAGCCGCATCGAAGGCTGTACCAAGGGTGTCGCGCGCATCCTGGTGTCGCAATCCACGCGGGAACGCTGCGGCGACGCCTTCGATTTCATCGATCGGGGCGAGTTCGAGGTCAAGGGGCGCGAGCAGGCGGTGCGTCTGTTCGAGCCCGTGGAGAGGTCATGACAGGATCTTTTTTTGGATTTTCAAGTAATTTTGGCCGTCTGCGAGCGCCGATTCTTGCGACTTTGCTATTGTTTTTGAGCGGCTGGGTGGCGGCGCAGACCCACGAGGCCAGCGCCGCAACCGAATTGCGCGAGCGTCCCGCACTGGATGCCCGGGTGCTGACGCCGATCGCGCGCGGCGAAAAGCTCACCCGCACGGCCACCCAAGGTGGCTGGCTGAAGGTGAAGGTGCGCGACCAGGAGGGGTGGGTTCGGCAGACCACGGTCAAGGCCCTGCCCACCAGCACCACGGGCGCCACCCCATCTGCATCGCGGCCGCCGGCGGCTTCGACGGCCACATCGCGCGCCGCGCCACCGGCCACGGCTGCCGCTGCTGCGCCCAGCACAAGCCCGAACCTCGCCAGCCTGTTCACCGGCAGCAGCACACGGCCAACCGCCACCACGGGTACGCGCGGGCTCACCCAGGAGCAACTGGCCAATGCACAACCCGCGCCTGCGGAGGTCGACATGCTCGAGCGGTACAGCGCGTCGGCCGCTCAGGCCCAGGAGCATGCGCGCGCTGGACGACTCGCCGCGCAGACCTTTGAACCCTACACGGGGGCGCCATGAACACCATTCAGATCCTGCCGGCCGTGCTGGCGCGCACGGCGCAGCGCCTGGGGCTGGCCGCCCTTCTGACCACGGCACTGGCGGCCTGCCAGACCATGCCGACCCTGGGCGCTTCGCCCTTGTCGTCCCTGACGGCGGGCTTCACGGCAGGCGGTGGCGCAGCGTCCGGCGGGCAGTTGGGCGCGGTGCGCGACATCCTCGAAGGCGCCCAGGCGAGCTTCAAGGACTACACCGCCGAAGAGCAGCGGCGCCTGGGCGTCGATTTCGCATCGGTGTTGCTGGGCGCGCGCCCCCTGCTGCGCAACGATGCGGTGCAGCGCTACGTGAACCAGGTGGGCTGGTGGGTGGCGATGCAGGCCGAAAAGCCCAAGGACAAGAACGGCCGCGAGATTCAGTTTGCTTGGCGCTTTGGCGTGATCGACTCTGATGCCGTGAATGCCTACGCCACACCCGGCGGCTTTGTCTTTGTCACCGTTGGGCTGATGCGGCGCTTGAACAGCGAGGCCGAGTTGGCCGGTGTGCTGGGGCATGAGATCGCGCACGTGACGCAGGGCCACTACCTGGCGGCGCTCAAGAAAGGTGGTTTTGCGCAGATTGCGGGCGGCCTGGTGCAGGCGCGCACGGGTGGCAATGCCATCAGTGGCGCGATGCTGGGCGCCGTCAAGAATCTCTATGCCAAGGGCCTGGACCGGGGCGACGAACACGACGCCGACCGTTGGGGCCTGCTGTATGCGGTGCGCGCCGGCTACTCTCCCGGCGGGCTGCCCACGGTCCTGCGCATGTACGCCCAGGCCGCCAGTGGTGCCGACGAGAACTTCAGCCTGTTCTACGCCACCCACCCCGATCCCAATGAGCGCGTGGGCAAGCTGGAATCGCTGATCAGCACGCGCTTTTCGCAGGCACCCAACACGGCCAACGAAACGCGTTATCGAGCCATCAAGGCCCAGCTGTGATGCCCGCAGCCGTTTGCCGCTTGGACCGCATACGCGTCTCGCAACCAGCCAGGATTCGCCCATGAGCGCTACCCAGTCTTCCAGCATCTATGAGTTCGATGCCTTGGGCATCGATGGCAAGAAGGTCAAGCTGTCAAAGTTCAAGGGCAAGGCCTTGCTCATCGTCAACACCGCCAGCGCCTGCGGCTTCACGCCGCAGTTTGCCGGCCTGGAGGCGCTGCACCAGCAATACGGGTCGCAAGGCCTGGTGGTGCTGGGCTTTCCCTGCAACCAGTTCGGTGCGCAGGATCCAGGCAGCAACGAGGAGATCGCCGGCTTCTGCCAGATCAACTATGGCGTGAGCTTTCCGATGATGGCCAAGATTGATGTCAATGGTGCCGAGGCCACACCCTTGTACCGCTGGCTGACCGAACAGGCACCCGGCCTGCTGGGCAGCAAGGCCATCAAGTGGAATTTCACCAAGTTCCTGGTGGGCAAGGACGGTCAGGTGATCCGCCGCTACGCGCCACAGGATGCACCGGCATCGCTGGCCAAGGACATCGAAAGCGCGCTGGCAGCGTGACACCGTTGGGTGCCCGGCCCGCGTTGGCCGGGCTGGCAAGGGCCGCGGTCCAACGCGGTGAATGGCGCCGATATACTGGTTGCGCTTCATGAGCGCATCGCCCACCTCCGCCTCGCAGGACATTCTTCCCGAGGAAGGGCCTTTGCCCGAAGAGATCCATCGCGATTGGCGCAAGCTGTTTGCGCCCTTGGGCACCGACATTGAGGATCCTCGGGTTGTTGCGCGCCTGAGGGCCCGCCAGATCGGCTCGGTGCTCAATGTGTCACCGGTCGCGAGTGCCGCCAACGCCATCAATGCGTTCGTGGTGCTGGCCATCTTCTGGAATTCCGAACATCGAATGGCCGCGCTGGTCTGGGCGCTGCTGGTGTGGGCTGTCGCCTATCGCATCCTCCAGGTCTGGCGTCGGCAGCGCCAGCGCGTGGAGCGCACCTCGGCGTCCCCGCGCGCCATCAGCCGCGCGACGATCAATGCGGCGGTGCTGGGGCTGTTGTGGGCCTTCATGCCCGTGGTGTTGTTTCCTCTGGCCGACGCTGGGCAGCGCTTGCTGCTGGCGACCCTGGTGACCGGCATGATTTGCGCGGGCGGTTTTGCCCTGTCGGCGACGCCGATGGCAGGCACGGTGTACGTCGCGCTGCTGGGCCTGGGCTCGGCGATCGCCCTGGTGCTGTCGCGTGAAGCGGTCGCGCTGTTCGTGATGGTGATCCTGGTGATGTATTGCCTCATCGTCATCGCTGCCATCTGGTCGACCGCGCGTCTGTTTGCCGCCCGTTTCGTTGCCGAAGAGCGCGCCACGCAGCAAAGCGAGGTCATTGGTCTGCTGCTGCGCGATTTCGAAGAGCACGCCAGTGACTTGCTGGTGGAGACGGATGCCCAGGGTCGCATGGTGCACGTCACCGCGCGCCACGAGACGCTGCTGGGGCAAAGTGCTGCGGTGCTGTCCAGCCGATCGCTGGGCGAGGTGATCCGCCGCCTGGTGCCTGGCGATGAGGACTCCCAGGCGTGCCTGGCCGCGATTCGCAAATGTGTTTCGACCGGCGCGCCGTTTCGCGAACTGATGCTGCCGCTGTTGCGCGGCAGCGAAACGCGGTGGTGGTCGCTGACCGCCAAACCCCTGACCGGTGCCGACGGCTCTGTCACCGGTTGGCGCGGCGTGGCCAGCGACGTGACCGACCAGCGCCGCAACAACGAGCGCCTGACCTGGCTGGCCCATCACGACACGCTCACGGGTTTGTCCAATCGCCATCATTTCGCCATGGAGGTGTCGAACCTCCTGGGCCGCGGCGCGGTCGGCGAGGCGGAACTGGCCGTCCTGTGCCTTGATCTGGATCACTTCAAGGGGGTCAACGACACCCTGGGGCACGCGGCCGGCGACGCGCTGCTGCGAGCGCTTGCCGGACGCCTGCGCGAGAACACCCGCACCACCGACGTCGTGGCACGCATCGGCGGTGACGAGTTTGCCGTCCTGATGCACCCGGTGCGCAGCGATGACGAAGCCCTGACGCTCACCCGGCGGCTGGTGGATGGTTTGCTGGCGCCCTGTGAGGTCAAGGGCACGTTGATCTCCGTGCACACCAGCATTGGCATCGCGCTGGCGCCGCGCGACGGGCGCGATGCCGAAGCCTTGCTGGCCAATGCCGACATGGCCTTGTTCGATGCCAAGCAAGCGGGGCGCGGCGAGGTGCGGGTGTACGTGCCGCGCATGGCCGAGCGCATGCGACGCCGTGTCACGCTGGAGCAGGCACTTCGGCATGCCGTCGCGCGCGGCGAGATGCGGCTGGTGTTTCAACCGCAGGTTGACCTGGACGCCTGGAGCGTGGTGGGCTTCGAAGCCTTGCTGCGCTGGCGCCATCCGAGCCTGGGCGACATCCTGCCGGACGAATTCGTCAAGGTGGCTGAAGATGCCGGCCTGATGCCGGCGCTGGGCATCTGGGCGCTGGCCGAAGGTTGTCGCGTGGCCTTGTCCTGGCCCGAGGAGTTGTCGGTTGCCGTCAATGTGTCGCCCCTGCAGGCGATGTCGCGCGATTTCGCCGCGAGCGCGCTGGCGGTCACCCAGGCGCAGGGCTTCCCGACAGCGCGACTGGACCTGGAAATCACGGAGTCGAGCTTCATGAACGACGCGCCGGCCACCTTGTCCAACCTGCAGGACCTGCGTTCTGCCGGTGTGCGTGTGACCCTGGACGATTTCGGCACCGGTTTCTCATCGCTGGCCTACCTGCGCCGGTTTCCGTTTGACAAGATCAAGATCGACCGCAGCTTTGTGCGCGAAGTTCTGACGCAGCGCGACGCCCGGGCCATTGTGCGCACCGTGATCACGCTGGCGCAGAAACTCGACATGCGCTGTGTGGCCGAGGGCGTGGCCAGTGCCGAGCAGGCCGAGCTGTTTCGGCGCTATGGCTGCGACGCGATCCAGGGCACACTGGTGGCCGGCCCGATGGAAGCTGACGCGGTGCCGCAATTCCTTGCATCGTGGAGCGGCCAGTCAACCCCGAACTGGGATGTCGATCTGCCCTCGACAGACCGGATGGGGCTGTAGGCCCGCCTCAGGCGCATTTGCGCGCTAGTCGCTGAGCGCGTCGTCCAGCAACTCGATCCAGTGCCTGACCGGGC
>CAYNWR010000138.1:0-7006 GCA_964400915.1 uncultured Burkholderiaceae bacterium | reverse complement strand
CGCGCGTGCTCGAGCACATCGTCGACACCGTGCTGTACTTCGAGGGCGACACGCATTCGAGTTTTCGGCTCGTGCGCGCGATCAAGAACCGCTTCGGCGCGGTCAACGAGATCGGTGTCTTCGCGATGACCGAGCGCGGCCTCAAAGGCGTGAGCAATCCCAGTGCGATCTTTCTGTCGACCCACGGCAAACCCGTGGCCGGCAGCTGCGTGCTCGCCACGCTGGAGGGCTCCAGGCCACTGCTGGTGGAAATTCAGGCCCTGGTGGATTCCGGGGGGCCAAGCCCGCGACGCCTGTCGGTGGGCCTCGAGCGAGATCGCCTGGCGATGCTGCTGGCGGTGCTGCACCGCCATTCGGGCGTCGATTGCCTGGACCAGGATGTGTTCGTCAATGCGGTGGGTGGTGTGCGCATCAGCGAGCCAGCGGCCGATCTGGCGGTGATGCTGGCGATCCAGAGCAGCCTGCGCAACCGTGCGTTGCCCGAGGGATTTCTGGCGTTTGGTGAAGTGGGTCTGGCCGGCGAGATCCGCCCGGCCCCGCGAGGTCAGGAACGCCTGCGCGAAGCGGCCAAACTGGGATTTGCCACCGCCTTGATTCCCAGCGCCAACATGCCCAAGCGTGTGGGGCGCGAGTTTGAAGGCCTGGCCCTGCACCCGGTCGACCGGGTCGAAGAAGCCATCGATTGGGTGCGCCAGCTGACGTGACGCCCTGGCGCGTGGAATGCTATGTTTAATATAGCAATCTACGTATGACAGACGCCCGCTGCGGGGCAAAAAAGCAAGAAATTCAGCTGGATGTGGCTGCCGGAGGGTCGGGGCGCTGCAGCCAGGCTGCCAGATCCGATTCGGCCATGGGCTTGCCGTGAAGGTAGCCCTGCACGGTTTCACAAGCCATGCCGCGCAACACCTCTTCTTGTTCGTGCGTTTCGACGCCTTCGGCGACCACCCGCAAGCGCAGGCTGCGCGCCAGTTGCACCACCGCCTGGGCGATGGCGCGATCGTCTGCGTCCGTGCACAGGTGGCGCACAAAGGATTGATCGATCTTGAGCACATCCAGCGGAAAGCGCTTGAGGTAGGCCAGGCTCGAGTAACCGGTGCCGAAGTCGTCTATCGCCAACTCGACACCCATGCCCTTGAGTGTGCGCAGCAGATCCAGTGTGCGCTGCAGGTCCTGCATGACCGTGCTTTCGGTGATTTCGAGTTCCAGCCGGTGTGCGGGCAGCCCACTGGCGCGCAGGGCCGCTTGCACGACATCGGGCAGGCTCGAATCGGCGAACTGGCGCGCTGAGAGATTGACCGCGATGCGATACGGCTGCGGCCAGCGGGCCGCCACCTGGCAGGCGCGTTCCAGGATCCAGCGTCCCATGGCCACGATCTGCCCGTTGTCTTCAGCCAAGGGAATGAAACGCCCGGGCGAGACGAGCCCCAAGGCGGGGTGGCGCCAGCGCATCAGGGCCTCAAAACCCTCCAGACGCCCGCTGGGCAGATGGATTTGCGGCTGAAAGAAGGCCTCGATCTGGCCGGCTTCCACGGCGCGATGCAGGTCGCTGTGCAGGCGCCAGGTCTCGGACAGCTCGGCCGCCAGGTCGCTGCTGAACGCGGCCACGCGCTCGCCCGCCTGGGTGCGCGCGCTGGCAAGCGCCAGTTCCAGGCGGCCGAAGATGGCATTGGTGCCCAGTGAGCTGTCCTCCACCAGCACGTGCCCGATCGAAATGCCGGCATGGATCGGTTCGGCGGCAACCATCACCGGCGCTTGCAGCAGATCAAGCATCGGGCGTGCCACCTCAAGCATGGGGCGCGACAATGGCCAGCCGGTGACCATTGCAACGAAGCGGTCGTCACCCATGCGCGCCAGCGTGACCGTGCCGGCAGGGCCCTGGACCCATTCGACAAACCCATCGCCCAGGCGTGCGCCCAGGCGACGCACCCAGGCATCCCAATCGCCGGCGTCCAGCACCTGGGCCTGCTGGGCCAGGTTGTCGATGCCCACGATCCACAGCGCGATTCCCTGCGCCTGGCCGACCGGCAGGCTGCGCAGGGCCTGGCCAAGCAGCAGCTGGAAATGCGCACGGTTGGGAAGTCCGGTCAGGCTGTCGTAATGGGTCAAGCGGTGGGCCTGCGCGGCCAGCTGTTGCAGGGCGGCCTGCTGCTGGCGCGACTTGTCCAGGCGCGAGCGAATGCAGGCCAGCAGCTCGTCGCGCTGGAACGGTTTGGTCAGGTAGTCGTCGGCGCCGACGTTCATGCCTTCTCGCACATCGGTGCGGTCGGCACGTGCGGTGAGCAGCACCGCCGGCGTGGCGGCCAGTTCGGCATCGGCGCGCATCGCCGCAACCAGTTCGTGGCCCGACATCTCGGGCATCATCACATCGCTGAGGACCAGCTGCGGCCGGTGCTTGCGCACCAGCTCCAGCGCCTCGCGCCCGTTGCGCCCCGCGTACACCTCGAAACCCTCAATGCGCAGCAGGCGCAGCAGGTTGTTGCGGATGCCGTCCTCGTCTTCGGCAACAACGATGCAATCAGGCATCCGATGGCCTCCCCGGCAGGTGTTGGTTGATCATTTCGCGCAGGCGCGCCAGGCTGAACGGCTTGGTCACGTAGGCGCGCGCACCGCGGGTGAGGGCCTCCTCCAGCCGCTCGGGTTCGGCCGAGGCTGAAACAAACAGGAAGGGGATGTCGCGCCAAGCCGCATCGGCCTGCACGGCCTGCAGCAATTCAAATCCGTCCATGCCGGGCATCATGTAGTCGCACAGGATCATGTCCGGCCGCAGCCCGCTGCGCATCAGCTCCAGCGCGGCAAGGCCCCCGCCACAGTCGGTGACGGCATGACCCTCGAGCTTGAGCAGGCGCGTGATGTTCTCCCGGATCGGGGCTTCGTCCTCAACAACCAAGATGTGTGCCATGAGCAGGGTCCGAGCGTCAGATGAGAACCGTGAAGGTGGTGCCTTGGCCGGGCGAGCTTTGCACGCTGATCGACCCCCCGTGAACTTCGACTGATTTTTTCACAATCGACAGGCCCAGGCCGGTTCCCTGGATCTCGCCGACGTTGCTGGCGCGGTGAAAGGATTCAAACAGGTGTGGCAACTCTTGGGCGGGAATGCCGATGCCCTGGTCGCTGATCACGATGGCCTTGCGGTTCTCGCGCGCCTGCACTTGCAAGCGCACCTGCCCGCCCTGTGGCGAGTATTTGAAGGCGTTGCTCAACAAATTGCCCACCACATGGCGGATGAGCTTCTCGTCGTACAGCCCTTCCTCGGCGGCGGCGCTGTCCCAGCGCATCTCGAAGTTGCAACTCGATGTGCTGAACTGACTGCGGATTTCCTGGGCCAGGGCTTCGCACAGACGGCGCAGGTTCAGGGCCTGCGGCTTGAAATCGAGCATCTGGGCGTCGCTTTTGCCGATCACCAGGATGCGATCGAGCATCGCAGTCATGCGGTGCACGGCCACCTCGATGCTGTCGATCACTTCGGTGCGCTCCTGCGGTTCCATGCGATCGGCATAGAACTTGATGAGCTCGGCCGACGACAGGATGGTGGCCAGCGGCGTGCGGAACTCGTGGCTGGTCATGGCGACAAAACGCGAGCGCAGGCTGTTGAGCTCCTGCTGCTGGTGCAGGGCGTCGCGGATTTCCTCCTCGGCGCGGCGCCGATCGGTGATGTCCAGCATGGTCCAGATCACGGGCTGCACGATGTCGCGAGGCACCACGCAGCGCCCGGCAAGCCGCACCCAGATGGTGCTGCCGTCCTGGCGCGTGAGTTCGAGTTCGTCCGAGAAGGCGCCGGTGTCCAGCAAGGCCTGTCGCACGCGCTCGCGATCGGCCGCCGCGCGTGACGCGTCGCCGCCGTAGAACAAGGCGGGCGACTGCCCGATCAACTGGCTGCGCTCGAAGCCGGTCATGTCGAGCAGTTTGTCGTTCACCCACTGGATCAGGCCGCCGACGTTGTAGGTGATGCCGACCACCGCGCTGTTGAGGATCACCTCGCGTTCTTCGGACGTGCGGGCCAGTTGATCTTCCAGTTCCTTGCGCCGGCTGATGTCCAGAATGGCCCAGACCGTGCCCTGGCTCAGGTCCTTGGGGTTGACGGCTTTGCCCGACAGGTAGACCCAGAAGGTGTTGCCGTCGGCCTTGCGCATCTGCACCTCGCGCTGGTAGGCCTGTCCGGCGGCAATGCTGCGCGCGACGTCGGCGCCGACCTGAAGGTAGTGCTCGCGCGACAGGTAGAACGGCTCCATGCTCGTAAAGGGATGGTTCTGCGCGTTCACGCCAAAGATCTCGCCCAGCGCCCGGTTGGCCCAACGAAACCGGCCCTCGGGCGTCAAAAAGGCAATCCCGATGATCGAGTTCTCCAGAATCGTTTCCCGTTCATCGAGGGTTTCGCGCAACTTCCGCTCCAGTGCCTTGCGGTCGCTGACATCCGAGAAGAAAGTCAGCGTCGCTGGCTGGCCATCCCAGGGGACCAGGGTCACCCCGATCTCGATCCAGGTGACACCGCCATCAAGATGTTGCAGGCGCAGTTCGTAGCGGCTGGGCACTTCTTCGCCCGCCAGCCGACGTCGCTGCCGCTCCAGCACCAGCGCACGGTCGTCAGGGTGAATGACGTTTGTAAACCCGCTTTGCATCATCTGCTCACGGGTCAGGCGCGCGATTTCCGCGGCCCGCGAATTGACAAAGACAAAGCGCTCGTTCTGGATCACGACCATGCCGTCGCCGACGTGTTCGACGACGGCGCGGTAGCGCTCTTCCGACACCTGCAGGGCCGCTTCGGTGTGTTTGCGCTGGGTGATTTCCGAAAAGAAGGACATGGTGGCCGGCCGGCCCTCCCAGGGCACGGGCGTGGCGTGAACGCTCATCCAGCGGACAGTGCCGTCCTTGTCGAGCACTCGCAATTCGTACTCGTCGGGAACACTTTCCCCGCGCTGCCGCCGGGCTTGTCGGTTCATCGCCAGTCCGCGGTCGTCGGGGTGCAGCCATTGGACAAATTCAGCGCCGATGGCCTCGTCGGGGGCGATGCGCATCAAATCGATCGCCCGCCGGTTGGCAAAGGCCACCTTGCCGTCCTGTAGAACCGCGATGCCTTCGCCCAGGTGTTCGAGCAACATGCGGTTGCGTTCTTCGGATACCTTCAGCGCCTCCAGCGCGTCGCGTCGCCGCGTGATGTCGCGGATGACCGCGCCGAACGTGATCTGCTCGCCCTCTTCAATGACCGACAGCGATAGCTCCACCGGGATCAGCCGCCCGTCCTTGTGGCAGGCTTCGACTTCGATCATCTGACCGACCAGATGGCCTTGGCGGGTCTGGACATAGCGCTCATGCCCGGCTTTGTGCGCGGCCCGCATCGGCTCGGGGATGATGAGTTTGCTCACCAGTTCGCCCACGGCTTCAGAGGCCGTCCAGCCCAGCATGCGCTGCGCGCCCAGGTTCCATCCCGTGACGCAACCCTGGTGATCCACGGTGATGATCGCTTCCCGGGCCGAATCCAGCAGGGAACCCTTGCGCGCGATGTCCGCCTGCAAACGCTGAATGTGTGCGATGAGTTGCGCGCGGCTGGCCTGCGCCAGTTCGTCATCGTTCAGGATTGTCATGTGCCTCGCCCAGATCGACCTTGATTGCAGTTCGCCATTTTGCGGCCCTTTGAGGATTGGGGCTTGGCACACGCGGATGGGCAGGCGACACCATGCGAAGATTGACGCCTGCCCATCCGCGACCTGCGACCTTCGCTGCCACGAACCGCATCAAGACCGACGTGAACCCAGCCCCCGGCCTGAAGGCCTGCATTGCAGGTGCCTATGAACACCCCACGCGCAAGGCGCCCGACAAGACCGTCGCGCAATTGCATGCGGAATCGGCTTTGGGCGCGGTGGCCGATGCAGGCCTGTCCCTGCGCGATGTCGACGCCTACTTCTGCGCGGGTGATGCGCCGGGTCTGGGCGCCTTGAGCATGATCGACTACATGGGGCTGAAGTGCCGGCATGTGGACAGCACCGACATCGGCGGCTCGTCCTACTTGCTGCACGTGGCGCACGCGGCGCAGGCGATTGCCTTGGGACGCTGCGACATTGCCTTGATCACCTTGGCGGGGCGCCCGCGCTCGGAGGCGTCCAGTGGTTTGCGTCCGCGCGACTGGGGTCCGAACGTACCAGAGAGCCCGTTTGAGGTGCCCTATGGACAACTCACCGTCAACAGCTACGCTTTGGTGGCGGCACGCCACATGCACGAGTTCGGCACGACGCCCGAGCAACTGGCTTGCGTGAAGGTGGCCGCATCGATCCATGCTCAGCACAACCCCCATGCCATGCTGCGCGACGTGGTCAGCGTGGCCGACGTCCTGGCGTCGCCCATGGTGTCCGATCCCTTGCATCGACTCGATTGTTGTGTGGTCAGCGACGGCGGCGGCGCCCTGGTGGTCACCCGACCCGAAATCGCGCGCTCCCTGGGTCGTCCGGTGGTGGCGCTGCGCGGTTCGGGCGAAGCCGTCAAAGGTCACGCGGGCGGGCGCGTCGATCTCACGACATCGGCCGCGGCCTGGTCGGGCCGGGCCGCATTTGACGAGGCCGGCGTGACACCCGCTGACATCGACTACGTTTCCATCTACGACAGCTTCACCATCACCGTGATCGTCCAGCTGGAGGACCTGGGCTTTTGCGCCAAAGGTGCGGGTGGACGCTTTGTGGCCGAAGGCAACCTGATCGCCGGCCAGGGACGGCTGCCCTTCAACACCGACGGTGGGGGCCTGTGCAACAACCATCCGGCCAACCGCGGCGGCATGACCAAGGTGATCGAGGCCGTGCGCCAGTTGCGCGGCGAGGCGCATCCAGGGGTGCAGGTGAAGGACTGCGGGCTGGCGCTGGCGCAGGGCATGGGCGGGCAGCTCGGCAACCGCCACTGCAGCGCCACGCTCATCATGGAACGGGAGTAGGCGATGACGCTGATGGCACAGGACAGGAAGGTCCCCGCACCCGCCGTGAACGCGGAGGTGAAGGCGTACTTCGACGCGGCGGCCGAGGGCAGG
>CAYNWR010000137.1:0-7013 GCA_964400915.1 uncultured Burkholderiaceae bacterium | reverse complement strand
CCCGTGATGGCGCCGCCGCGAAAGGCCACATCCAGCGCCGGGCCGATGCCCTTGGTGGCCGCCTGCGCGGTGCGCACATTGGCGCGCACCGAGACGTTCATGCCGATGAAGCCACAGGCGCCGGAGAGGACCGCGCCGATCACGAAACCGATGGCCGTGTTGCCGTCCAGAAAGATGCCGATCAACACCGCCAGCACCACGCCCACAATGGAGATGGTCTTGTATTGGCGTGCCAAGTACGCTGCAGCTCCAGCCTGAATGGCTGCCGCAATGTCCTGCATGCGCGCGTTGCCCGCGTCCTGGCTGAGGATCCAGCTGCGTGCCCAGAGGCCGTACACCACGGCCAATAGACCACACGCCAGCGCGAGGATGAGCGCCGAATTGCCTGTCATGATTGAAAACTCCTAAGATGCCCGAGTTGGATTGAACTTGGACGGGGCCAGACGCGATGCGGATGCCATTGCGCGCTGCGCCCCGCTGCGTTGCTTCCTTGGCTCTTCGCGCGGAAGAGCAATTGGCCAACGCGGCGAAATGTAACGTGAAAAAAAGCCCGTTCAGGCGAATCCGGCACAATTCGAATTGCCTCTAGGGTTAACCCTAGACTTCGATTGAGCTGTCATTCTTAAGGAAAACCATGTCGCTCGACAACGTCAAACCAGGCCTCAAGGCACCCCAGGAATTCAACGTGATCATCGAAATTCCGATGAATGCGGACCCGATCAAATACGAGGTTGACAAGGAAACCGGGGCCATTTTTGTCGACCGCTTCATGAGCACGTCGATGCACTACCCCACCAACTACGGCTACATCCCCAAGACCTTGTCGGGCGACGGAGACCCCGTGGACGTTCTGGTCATCACGCCGGTGCCCTTGATCCCGGGCGTGGTGGTCACGTGCCGGGCACTGGGCATGCTTCGCATGCAGGACGAAGCGGGCGAGGACGCCAAACTGCTGGCGGTGCCGATCGACAAGAAGTGTTCGCTCTACACCCAATGGCAAAAACCCGAGGACCTGAACCCCCTCAGGCTGCGAACCATCTCCCACTTCTTTGAACACTACAAGGACCTGGAAGAGGGCAAGTGGGTCAAGGTCCTGGGCTGGGAAGGACCGCAGTCTGCGCATCGAGAGATCACGGATGGCATGGCGGCCTATGAGCGCCTGCATCATGTGCCGGTGGAAGCCGGCGGCCCCTGACAGGCCCGTCAGGCTGCACCTCCCACGGTCACGGGGCACAGCAACAGTGCCGCCGTGCGGATCGAAAATTTATTCTCGCGAGGGATCCGGAAAGGCGAACCCCTGGATCCACCGGGTAGCGGGCCTGCGTCGGCTGGTGCTGGAGGGCCGCACAAAGGGCTTCCAGGCACCTTCCTGCTGCGACAGTCGATCGGCGACCGCCCAGAACGCCGCGGGATTCATGCCGATGCCGATGTGGCTGGCGTGCACTTCGATGTTCTCTGTGTGCGGGTTGACAGGGCAGGGCTTCTGGACGCTGCCCTGCCAGGCCACGATGCCGTCGCTGCGCGAATAGATGCTGGTGGTGGGCACGGGCGGAGCCGCCGGAAGATCAAACTGATGGGCCTCACGCGTCGAACTGCGTCCGCTGGTCAGTTCGTAGATGCGCCAGGCGTGGGTGCTGCGCGGGGAACCTGCAAATGGTGTGCCCATGGTGACCACACAACGAACCAGGTCCGGCATCGCCTTGGCCAGCTCGCGCGCGTAGACGCCCCCCAGGCTCCAGCCCAGCAGGCTGACCTTTCGACCGGTGCTGCGGTGCATGTCCGCCACGAGATCCTTGGCGCGTGGCAAGACACCGGCGCGAGGTCCGAAATTGATGCCTTGCCCCCAACCTGACGATTGATAGCCCAACGAATCCAGGTAGCCACGCAAGAGCGCGGTCGACGAATCGCTGGCGGAAAGCCCTGGGAACACGATGACGCCATGCCCATCGCCCCGGGGTGCCCGCTGCAGGCTCGGCCAGGACGGCGCGAGCAGGCTGGCCTCCCAGAAGGCACGAAACTCCATGGCAAGCAGCCAGGGGGAAGGCGGTGCGAGTTCCGCAGGATCGGGCGTTGGGCGCAAGGTGGTGTGGATGTCGTGGTGAAGTCGCAACCCTAGCAGTGTTCTGGCCCGGCGATGCCTCGGGAGAATGCCCACGTGTCGGACAACGCGACAACTTCCAGCGTGAAATTGTCGCCTAGGTGACCAACAGGCGCAGAAACGCGCCCACCGAGCCCCATCGATCGGGCTCGTGCAAGGCGCCCAAGAGGTGGTCGATGCGCTTGTGGGACCAGGGATGGGGGCTGTAGGCCACACAATCGGCAAAGCGCGCTCGCTGCTGCCCGGCGCTCAGCGGCCAGCCCGGAAAGCCCGGCGCCACATCCAGTCCGCGTGACCAGCTTCGGCCATCGTGCAGGCGGATTTGGACATCGACAGCGGTGTGGCCCCGCGCGTCCAGGGCCGGATCGGACACGACATCCACGCGCTGCATCAATGCACGCACGCCAGGGTCCTCAATGGCTTCGGGTGCGAAATGCGCCAGCTTTGACGCCCCGCGCACCAGGGCGTTGGCAGCGCAATAGCGGGCGCTGAACTGGGCATCCACCCGTGGATTGGGACCCACGCGAAACGCATGCCCTACCAATCGATGGCAATAGGGGTTCAGACGCACGCTGACGCGCTCGATACCGGCGGGCACGGGCGCCAGTTCTTGAACGGCCTGCAGACACAGTTCGGTCAGCCCCTGTGTGGCGCCGCAACTGGGGTACTTCTTGAACATGGTCTGCATCAGCCGCCATTGCCGGCCGAGATCGCCCACCACCTGCTCAGTCGTGAGGCGTCCACGCCCGAAAAGCACGGGAAAGCCATAGACGCCGGTCAGAAAGGCGTTTGGTCCGCTCACGCCGCGCTGCGCCAATTGAGCGCACTCGACGCCCGCCTGCGCCACCCAACCCTGCACGATCCGAACACCGAGGCTGCCGTCGATGTGGCTCTGAAAACTGCCACCACACCGATTGAACGCCAGCCCGAACGCGTGGACGGTCTGAGTATCCGTCAGTTGCAGCAAACGCGCTGCGCTGCCCGTGGCGGCAAACACCGCGGCAACACCCGTGGGATCGAAGCCGGCATATTGCGATTCGTCGAGATTGAACCGCGCACCGACCTCGCAACCCACGGCAACAGCCGTCATCACGTCCCGCCCCGTGGCCGTACCGGCGAGCTCAGCCGCTGCCAGGGCCGACGGCCAGACCGCCGAGCCGAAATGGGGGCCGGGGGCCATCGCGTCGCAATAGTCGAGCGCCCGGCACAGGGTGGCGTTGAACTGGGCAGCCGCCACCGCGGGCAGGCGGTCGCCGAAGACCAGGGTGCTGGCCTGGGGTGCGCCCGCGCGTTCGAGCAGCAACTGGCGCAGGGCGTCGATTCCGTCCTCGCGCACGCCCGCGATCGCTGCGCCCAGGGCGGCCATGCCAATCCAGGTGACGGTCTGCCGGACGTCGCCTGGCAGGTCGTCGTACCGGACGCTGTGGACGAAGCGCGCCAGCTCGAGCTCTGGCGTCATGTCCGCGCCCGCGGTGACGATCCTGGCGTCAGCGCCGTACCACTGAGCGATTCGACCCAGCGCACCAGCTCGCTCACGCTGGCGCCCGTGCCTGCGCAATGGTGGGCCATCCGCCACAACTCGTGTCCCAGGGCGCTCAGGGCCATCGGGGACTCGCAGCGTCCGGCCAGATCGACGGCGATGCCGATGTCCTTGAGCATGAGTTCCAGCTTGAACGGGTCGTCGAAGCTGCGGTTGAACACCCGCTGGTGGTAGTGCGTGCGCGTGATCCAGGATCCGCCGGTGGATTCGTTGAGCACATCCACCATCGCTGCCGGATCAAGGCCATAGCGCTTGCCAGCCACCAGGGCTTCGGTGGTGGCCAGGAAGGTCATGGAGGTCACGCAGTTGTTGAGGCATTTCATCGCGTGTCCGCTGCCCAGGGGACCCAGGTGGTGCACAGAGCGGCCCATGCGCTCGAGCAGCGGGCGCACGCGCTGCACGGCGTCGGCCTCGCCACCCACCATGAAAACCAGCTCGGCAGCGGCCGCACCCCAGGCGGCGCCCGATACCGGCGCATCGACCATCGCAACGCCGCGCGCCTGCAAGGCCTGGGCCGTTTCCTCGGTCAACCAGGGCTGGGCCGAGGAACAATCCAGCAGCAGCGTCCCAGTTCGCAGGTGGGATGCAACGCCCTCTGGCCCCAAAACGACAGACTGCACCGCCGCACCGTCGGGCAGCATGGTCACCACGATGTCCGCCTCGCGCGCCAACTCGTGCAGGTTGGGCGCCACCTGGGCGTTGGGGCCTGCCGCCGCGCTGGCGCTGCGCGCCTTGGCTGGATCGCGGTCGTGCAGCAGCACCCGGTAGCCTGCCTGGGCCAGGTGGCCCGACATGGGGGCACCCATGATGCCGGTGCCGATGAAGCCAATGACCAATTCCGTGTTGCTCATGCCGGTGGTTCCTCGGGATGGGATTCAGATTGTCGAAATGGACTGCGCGCGGACAAGGCATCAACGTAGTGGGCCAGCCCCTGTGTTTCGCGGCGCAGAAAATGGTCCACGGCATCGGCAAACGCCGGATGGGCCAGCCAATGCGCACTGTGTGTGGTGACGGGCATCAAGGCGCGGGCCATCTTGTGCTCGCCCTGCGCACCACCTTCAAAATTCATGATGCCGTGCTGGATGCACCATTCGAGCGGCTGGTAGTAGCAGGCCTCGAAGTGCAGGCAATCCACCCGTTCGAGTGCGCCCCAATAGCGGCCAAAAGCGGTTGTCGGGCGAGATTTTTGGTCGAATTGACCAGCAGCGAGCGTCAATTCTTGACTGATAGCTATCAAACTGGTAGCAATGGCCCGTCCATCGCGCTCGGCGATGAACATCACCCATTGGCCCGCCTGCGCCTGCCGGATGCGTTCGAAGAAATCAGGCGTGAGGTAGGGGGTGTGGCCGTGCTCGAGGTAGGTGCGCCGGTGGCATTCGTAGAAAAAGGCCCAATCGGCGGGTGTCAGGGATTCGCCGCTGGCCACCCGAAACCGCACGCCGGCGTCGGCAACCTTGCGCCGCTCCTGTCGGATCTTCTTGCGACGTTCCTGGGTGAGTGTGGCCAGAAAGTCATCGAAACTCGAAAACGGGCCTTGGCGCTGTGGGTGCTGATTGCGCCAGTGAAATTGAACCCCCGTGCGCTGCAACAGGCCCGCCGTCTGGGTGGCGGTCGTGTCTGTCGTATCGCCCATCAGCACGTGAAGCGAAGACACCCCTGCGTGCCGGTTCTCGTGCTTGGCAAACGCCAGCAGGGTGTCGATCAAGCGGGTGCGCGCGGCGCTGTCGCGCGCAAGCAGGCGGCTGCCCGGCACCGGTGTGAAGGGCACCGCGAGGACCAGTTTGGGGTAGTACTTCAGCCCGTGGCGTTCGTAGGCTTCGGCCCAGGACCAATCAAAAACATACTCGCCCCAGGAATGGGTCTTGGCATAGAGTGCACAGCCAGCGATGTAGTGGCCATCGTGTTCGAGCGTGATGGGGCAGGGCGTCCAGCCGGTCTCGGCGGTGGCGCTGCCCGACAACTCCAGGGCTGCCAGGTACTCGTGCCGCATGAATGGCGTTGGTGTGGCCTGCATGGCCAGCAATGCGTTCCATCGCCCGCCATCGACCGACAACATGCTCGCGTGGACCTGGGTGACATAATCTTTTGCACCATCGTTGCACGTCGCGACGAACCGGTGCCAGCCTGGCCCCGCAGCACGCGTCGATCCTTTTCCCATGTCCTTGTTGATCTCCGTACTCCAGCTCAATTTCGTGGTGGGCGATTTGGCGGGCAATGCGCGCCGCATCGCGCAATCCGCACGCGAAGCATATCGACGTGGCGTTCGCCTCGTGCTGACACCGGAATTGTCGATCTGCGGGTACGCCGCGGAGGATTTGTACCTGCGGCCCGCGTTTGTCAGTGACTGCGAAGCCGCGGTGAACGGCTTGGCGCAGGAACTGGCCGACCTGAACGGCCTGTACGTTGTGGTCGGCCATCCCAGCGGTGATGACCAGCGCACGCGCAGCGTGACGGTGGCGCGCCGCTTCAATGTCGCGTCGGTGCTGTCGCAGGGGCAGGTGGTGGCTCGCTATGCCAAGCGCGAACTGCCCAACTACCAGGTCTTTGATGAGCGGCGCTACTTTGCGCCAGGCGAGGGCGCCTGTGTGTTCGCCGTGGGTGGCGTGCGGGTTGGCCTGTTGATTTGCGAGGACGCCTGGTTTGACGCACCGGTGCTGGCCGCGCGCGACGCGGGCGCCCAGATGCTGGCGGTCATCAACGCTTCGCCGTTTCACCTGGGCAAGGGTGTCGAGCGCGAAGCCGTGATGCAGCAGCGGGTGTCGGTGGCCGGCCTGCCCATGATCCATACGCAATTGGTGGGGGGTCAGGACGAGGTGATCTTCGAGGGGCATTCCTTTGCGGTGGACGCACAAGCCCGTCTGGTCGGGCGCGCTCCCAGCTTTGTCGAGGCGTGCTGGGACGTACAAGCCCAGACCACGGGTGCTGTGCTTGCGCTGAGCGCATCGGTCGCGCCCTTGCGCTCGGCCGAGGCCGACCTGTGGGATGCGCTGGTGCTGGGGGTGCGCGACTACATCACCAAGAACGGATTTCCAGGAGCGGTGCTGGGCCTGTCGGGTGGGGTCGATTCGGCCCTGGTGCTGGCGATTGCGGTCGATGCGCTCGCGCCCGAGCGCGTGCGCGCGGTGATGATGCCGTCGCCCTACACCGCCGATATCAGCTGGCTCGATGCCCGCGAGATGGCCCAGCGACTGGGGGTGCGCTACGACGAGATTTCCATCGTTCCCGAATTCGACGCCTTCCGTGCTTCGCTGACACCACTGTTCGAAGGACGTGCCGAGGACGCGACCGAAGAGAACATCCAGGCGCGCATCCGGGGCACGATGTTGATGGCCTTGTCCAACAAGCTCGGCAGCATCGTGCTGACCACGGGCAACA
>CAYNWR010000136.1:0-7048 GCA_964400915.1 uncultured Burkholderiaceae bacterium | reverse complement strand
TCAGCGCCGCAGCATGAACAGCCCGGCGCCCACCAGCACCACGATGCCCACCATGGCCAGGGCATTGGGGATGTCGCCCCAGATCAGCCAGCCCAGCAGCAGCGCGACCAGCAGGCCGACGTAGCGAAACGGCGCCACCAGGCTCATCTCGCCGACACGCATCGCACCGATCAGCAGCAGGTAGCCGCCGGTGAGCAGCACGCTGGACACGGCCAGTTGCAGGGCCTGCGCAGCCGAGACGGGGTGCCAGGTGCCCAGCGACTGCCAGGCCAGCGCGACCAGTGTCACGGTGATCGTGGACGCCACGCTGATCAGCAGGGCCGGCATGTCCATCGGCAGAAAGCGCGTGAGCAGATCGCGCGAGGCGTGAAACAGCGTGCCGGTCAGGCACACCAGGGCCCACAGGTTGAAGCCATCGGCCTTGGGTTGCACGATCAGCAGCACACCCGTGAAGCCCACGCCAATGGCCAGCGCACGGCCCCGCGTGACCACCTCGCCCAGCGTGAACTTGGCCAGCACGGCGATCACCAGCGGGGTGGCCATGTTGATGGCTGTGGCGTTGGCCAGGGGCAGGTTGAAGACCGAGCTGAGGTAGACCATGGTGCCCATCGCATCCAGGAGCGAGCGCAGCAGGATGCGCGGCGAGCGGATGCGTGCCCAGGCGCTCAGTCCATCGCTGGCGCGCGGCACGAACGCACCCATGCGCCAGGCCAGCAGCACCACGAACACGGTGGCGAAGCAGCCGCGCACAAAAATCAACTGGGCCGCGGGCAGCGATTGGCTCACGTGCTTGACGATGGCGTCGTTGACGATGAACAGGGTCATCGCCATCGACATGAGGACCACGCCACGGCGGTTGGCGTGCGGATGCTGCACAGGCAATGTCAAGCAGGACTTTCTTGCGGGGAAATACCTAGAACGCGCGTTGCCGCATGCCCGGTAAACTGACGACTTCGATTTTTAGCGGTAGTTGTCAGACAACTGCAAGCGGCGGGCGCACAACCTGCCCTATCTTATCCACCCATCTGGAGATGTTCATGATCAAGTCCCCCGTACGCCGCGCAGCCCTGTCTGCGCTGGTGTTGCTGCTGCCCCTGGCCGCTGCTGCCCAGACCGTGTTGAAGGCCGCCGACGTGCATCCCAAGGGCTATCCCAACGTGGTCGCCATGGAAAGCCTGGGCAAGAAGCTCGAAGCCGCCACCAAGGGCAAGTTCAAGCTTGAGATGTACCCCGGTGGTGTGCTGGGCGGCGAAAAGGAGATGGTCGAGCAGACGCAGGTTGGCGCCATCCAGATCGCCCGCATCTCGCTGGGCGTGCTGGGCCCGGTGGTGCCCGATGTCAACGTCTTCAACATGCCCTTTGCCTTCCGCGACGAGGCGCACATGCGCAAGGTGATCGACGGCCCCATCGGCCAGGATCTGCTCGACAAGATCAGCGCCAGCCCCGCCAAGCTCATCGGCCTGGGCTGGATGGACAGCGGCTCGCGCAGCCTGTACACCAAGCGGCCGGTGCGCAAGATCGAAGACCTCAAGGGCATGAAGATCCGCACCATGGGCAACCCCCTGTTCGTCGACATGATGAACGCCATGGGCGGCAACGGCATCGCGATCGGCCACCCCGAGGTGTTCACGGCGCTGCAGACCGGCGTGATCGACGGTGCCGAGAACAACCCGCCCACCTTCTTCACCACCAACCAGTACCAGGCCGGCCCCAAGTACTACACCCAGACGCATCACCTGATCATTCCCGAGATCTTCGTGATGTCCAAGGTGGCCTGGGACAAGCTCAGTGCCGACGAGAAGGCCCTGGTCAAGAAGCTCTCGCGCGAGGCGCAGATGGAGCAGCGCGATTTGTGGGACAAGGCCGTGGCCGAGTACACGGGCAAGCTCAAGGCCGCCGGCATCGAGTTCATCAGCATCGACAACAAGCCCTTCTACGACGCCACCGCCCCGGTGCGTGCCAAGTACGGCGCCAACTACACCGATCTGCTCAAGCGCATCGCTGACGTCAAGTGACCGCCACGGGATCCACGCCTCAGCGGCCACGGGTCCTGGTCACCCATCCCAGCCACCGGCTGGCGATGTATTTCGGCGATCGAGCGCTGGCACGCCTGCGCGACATCGCCGACGTGCGCCTCAACCCCGAGGCGCACGAACTGCCCACCCCCGACCTCCTGGCGCTGGCGCAGGGCTGCGACGCGCTGATCGCCTACCGGCAAACGCCGGCCCCGGCAGCCTTTTTTGAAGCCTTGCCGCAGCTGGCGGTGTTTCTGCGTTGCGCCATGGATGTGCGCACGGTCGATATCGAGGCCGCCAGCCGTTGTGGTGTGTTGGTCACCCGCGCCAGCGCGGGTTTTCAGGCCGCCGTGGCCGAATGGGTGATGGCCAGCATGATCGACCTGGGGCGCGGCATCACCCACTTTGATGCGGCCTACAAGCGCGGCGCGCCGGCCGAGCCCTTCATGGGGCGCGAGTTGCGCGGCTCCACCCTGGGGCTCATCGGCCTGGGCGCCATCGGCAGCGTGGTGTGTGATCTGGCCCTGGCCTTTGGCATGGCGGTGCGTGTCAACACCTTGCAGGCCATCGAGCCGCGCGCGGGTGTCACGCCCGCATCGTTCGATGAGGTCATCGACCGCAGCGATTTTGTGGTCTGCCTGGCGCCGGCCAACACACAGACGGCCAACCTGTTCGATGCCCGCGCCTTTGCCCGCATGCGGCGCGGCACCTTTTTCATCAACGCCTCGCGCGGTGAACTCGTCGACGACACCGCCCTGCTGGCCGCCCTGGACAGCGGCCACCTGGCTGGCTGTGCGCTGGATGTCGGCCGTGCGCCCGACCAGATGCCCACCGTGCAACTGGCGCGGCATCCCCAGGTGATCGCCACGCCCCACATCGGCGGGCTCACGGCACCGGCCACCGAGCACCAGTCGCTGGAGACCGTGGAGCAACTGCGTGTGTTGATGGCGGGCGGCACACCCGTTGGTGCCATCAACCCCGAGCACGCCACGCGACTGCATCGGCTGCGCGCGATGGCCTGACCCGGATCAACCCCGTGGTGGAACCCATGACCGACTTCAGCCTGCCACCCGGTGCCTGCGACTGCCACATGCACGTCTACGCGCCGGGCTTTGCACTGGCGCCCACCGCCACCTTTCAGCCGCCCAGGGCCACCGTGTCCGAGTACCGCGAAGTGCAGCAGCGCCTGGGCCTTCAGCGCGTGGTGGTGGTGCAGCCCACAGGCTACGGTTTCGACAACGCCTGCACGCTCGACGCCCTGGCGCAGCTGGGTGCATCGGCGCGGGGTGTGGCGGTGGTGCCACCCGATGTGGCCGACAGCACCCTGGACGACCTGCACGCGGCGGGCATGCGCGGCGTGCGCTTCATGATGCTCAGTGGCGGGGTGCTGCCCTGGAGCGCGCTGGAGACCCTGGCCGCCAAGATCGCTGGGCGCGACTGGCACATCAACCTGCAGATCGATGGCCGCGGCTTTGCCGAGCACGAGGCCCGTCTGTCGGCCCTGCCGTGCCGCATCGCGGTGGATCACCTGGGCAAGTTCCTGGGGCCCACCACCCCATCCGACCCGTCCTTTGTGGCGCTGTGTCGCCTGCTTGAACGCGGGCGCACCTGGATCAAGCTGTCCGCGCCCTACGAAAGCTCGGCCGCGGCGCCGGATTACGCCGACATCGCCCCAATGGCACAAGCGCTGGCCGAGCGCTTTCCCGAACGGGCGCTGTGGGGCACCAACTGGCCCCACCCCAACCGGGTGCCGCGCCCCGACGAGCGGCCCTTGCTCGAATGGATCGGCCAATGGGTGCAAACGCCGGCGGCACGCACCGCCATGCTGGTCAGCAACCCGGCTGAGTTGTACGGATTCTAAAAACCGTAGCAAACAATCAAGGCAGGGCGATCGCTAACTGCTGGTTGTTATAAATTTCCTGCTGTGAAGCGCTGCTGAAGGGTCGTGGCGTCGATGAGGCAACCGGCCAATGCACTGGCCGCCACCGTCGGTGGGCTCGCCAGCCACACCTGACCTGGGCCGGAGCGGCCGGGGAAGTTGCGGTTGATGGCGCTCACCGTGACTTGATCGGCGCCGGTGGACGAGCCCGGCCCGCAGTTGGCGCAGGCACCGCAGGAGGGTTGCAACACCCGCGCACCCACCGCCTGAAAGGTCTCGCCCCAGCCCTGCGCTTCGCACCAGTCGCGCACCGCCGTGGTTCCATATTGCAGGTACAACTGCACATGCGGTGCCACTCGCAGGCCCTGGGCCAGTCCCCAGGCCAGCACGCGGTGGTAGTGCGCAAAATCCTCGCGCTTGCCCGCCGTGCACGATCCGCCGTAGGCGATGTCGATGCGCACAAGCTCGGTCAGCGCATCCAGGCGCAAGCCATGCCCAGGGTCACCAGGCCGCGCCACCATCGGTGCCAGCGTGCCCACGTCCACCTCGATGGTGTGATCGAACACCGCGCCCTCATCCGACCGCATCCACGCCTCGATCTCGAAGGGCACACCCCGGCGCTCCTGCAGAAATTGCTGCGTCTTGCCGTCGGGGGCCACGATGCCCGTCAAGCCACCCAACTCGGCTGTCATGTTGGTCAGGGTGGCGCGTTCGTCCACGCTCATCGCCGCCACCGCCTCGCCCGTGAACTCGAACACGCGGCCAATGCCACCGCCTTGGCGGATGAAGGGCAGGGCCAGCAGGTGCAACTGGATGTCCTTGGCGGTCAGGTCTTTGGACAGGCGCCCTTCCAGTCGCACACACACGTGGCCTGGCAGGGGCATGCGCACCGCGCCCGTGACGAAGGCACTGGCCATGTCGGTGGTGCCCACGCCGAACGCCACACAACCCAGGGCACCACTGTGCGGGGTGTGCGAATCGGTGCCCACCACCACCTGGCCCGGCAGCGCGTGGTGCTCGATCATCATCGCGTGCGAGATGCCGGCGCTGGCCACGGGCAGGCCCAGGCCGGCGGCCGCCTGGGCCTCGGCATCGGTCAGGGTGCGGTATTCGCGCAGGCCGTGACGCCCAACAAAGCTGCGTTGGGCGGCGCGCATCGCGTGCATCGCGGGCAGCAGGCCGCCCCGCACATGCGCCGGGCTTTCTTCCAGGTAGGAGCTGTGGTCCTCAAACACAACGATGCTGGACGGATCGTGCAGGACAGGCTCGCCCGCCAGATGCAGGCGCATCTGGTGCTCGGCCATGCCGGTGTAGTACTCGTGGATGAAACGCCAGTCGGCGCGCACGAACAGGCCGGGTGAGGGCGGCGACGGCGAGCGCGAGGGCGAGGGTGAATGAAGCGGCGACATCGCGTCGGCGCCAGCGCGCGAGTCCAGCGGGCTCACCAGCCGGTGGCGGTCCAGGATCTTGTCGAACAGCGTGCGCGGGACGCCGGCCGCGCCCCGAGCGGCTGGCGTGGCGCCGCGCAGGTGGCGGTCGGCAAAGCGCAACAGGCCCCCCGAGCGCAGGATCGCGGCGGCCAACTCGTCGCGCCCGGCCAGCAGGTCCTCGAGCCCAATGGCTTCGCCGCGTTCGATGCGTGGGAGCAGCCCAAAATCGGTCGACGTGAACAGGCCGATGTTGTCGGCGTTTTGCCGGTAAATGCGCTCGAAGCTTTGCGCGATCACCAGACGCACGCCGGCGGCTTTTTCGGCGGCGGGGCTTTGTTCGCGCGACGATCCCTTGCCATAACGACGCCCTGCCACCAGCACCGATACCCCCAGTGCCGACAGCACCCCCCGCCCGATCGGCTGGGTGCCTTCGACGGTGGTGCCCGTGTGCGCCCATTGCGCCAGGCGCTCGTCGTAGTGGGACAGGATGGCGACGGGTGTGATCTCGTCGGTGGAGACATCGTCGCGCAGCGGGCCCGCAAGGGCCAGGCTCAGCCGGTGCCCTTGAAGTTGTGCCTGCATGGCGGCGAGGTCGTTGCAGAGAAACAGGCAGCGCGCCGGCGAGGCCATCACTTCCATGGCGTTGGTGGACGTGGCGATGGGGTCAAGCGGGGTCATGGTCGGACGCTTTCGCGCTCAGGTGATCGACGAGCAAACGCGCGGCAGGCGACAAGGCCGCGTCATCGCGGTGGCAGATCACAAAGCGGCGCTTGGCCCAGGGTTCGGCCAGGGTCACCAAGGCCACGCGCAAGGTCTTGGCGTGGGCGGCGGCAATCTCCCGCGGTACCACGCTCACCGCCAGCCCGGCACGCACCACGCGCAAGGCCGATTCAAAGCTGCTGACCACCACACGCGGGCGCAGCGAGTGGCCGAGCAGGGCGGCCTCGCGCTGCATCAGCACCTGCACCGCGCTGCCCGCGGGCAGGCTGACCTGCTCGTGCGGGAGGATGTCGGCAAAACGCACCGAGCGCCGCCTGGCAAGCGCGTGCCCGGCAGGGACGGCCAGGCACAACTCATCGCGGCGGTAGGGGCGTGTGGCCAGCGGCGCCGCAGGTGTTGCGTCCCAGCACACCCCCAGGGCCGCTGCGCCCTCGCGCACACCCCGCACGATGTCGGGGCTGACACGCTCCTCGATGTCCACCTGGACGTTGCGATGCGCGGCCACGGACAGGAACTCGGCCACGTCGTCCGCCAGGGATTCCGACAGGGCCGAGGCCGAGGCCCAGATGCGCAGCACCCCGCGCACACCACTGGCGTGGCTGGCCATGTCGCGCTCCAGTCGCGTGGCCGCCTGCATCAACTCGCGCGTGTGCTGCAGCAGCGCCTCGCCCGCCGCGGTGGCCTGCATGCCATGGCGCCGCCGCGTGAACAGGGCCACGCCCATCTGTTCGTCCAGCAACGCCAGGCGCTTGCTGATGGCCGATGGCGCCAGCGACGCGCGTTCACCCGCCCGCACGATGTTGCCCGTCTCGCACACCAGGGCGAACAGGCGCAGGCTGGTCCAGTCCAGGTCTCGATGGGACAAGATATTCCCTTCGGAGAAATGAGATATGAAAGAATGCCAACCAATTGACCGTCAGGAAATTCTAAACTCCAAGGCTGCCACCCACCTGCGTCCCGCCACCGCATCCTTCAAGAGCGGCACAATCATTTCGGGCAAGAGG
>CAYNWR010000135.1:0-7106 GCA_964400915.1 uncultured Burkholderiaceae bacterium | reverse complement strand
CTGCGAGCGGCGCGTGCCGCTGTTGAACAGGGTGGGCGTGCTCGACATGAAGTCGAAGCTCGACAGCAACTCATAGAACTCGATGGCACGGGCTTCGCGATCGATTTCGTTGAGGGACAGGCCCATCGCGACGCGCATGAAGAACGCCTGGGGCAGTTCGATGCGACGCTTGCGCACGTGCAGGAAGTAGCGGTCGTAGAGCGTTTGCAGGCCCAAGTAGTCAAATTGCAGGTCACGTTCGGGTTTCAGTGCCGCACCCAGGCGGGCCAGGTCGAACTGAAGCAATTTGTCATCAAGCAATTCGGCGTCGACACCAGACTTAATGATGTCACCAAATGCCTCGGCATAGGCGGCACCCATCTCGGCCTGCGGTACGTCACGCCCCAGCACCTCGCGCACGATGGTGTGCAACAGCAGGCGGGCCGTTGCGTAGTTGTAGCCAGGGTCCTTTTCGATCAGCGTGCGGGAAGCAAGGATCGCTGCCTTGAAGACCTCGTCGATGGGCACGCCGTCGTAGAGGTTGCGCAGGGTTTCGGCCACGATCGGATCGGCCGGCACGTCGGGCCCGAGTCCGGCGCAGGCCTGCTCGATCAGGGCCTTGAGCTCCCGCAGATCCAGGGCCACACGCTCTCCGCGGTCCGTGACATGCAGCACGGGCGCCACCGGCGTTGCAGGTGCCGGGTTCTGGCGCGCACGCTCCTGGGCGCGCCGCTCCCGGTAAAGCACGTAGGCGCGCGCCACTTCGTGATGGCCTCCGCGCATCAGTCCAAGTTCGACGTGATCCTGAACGTCTTCAATATGGAAGGTGCCGCCACCGGGACGCGATCGCATCAAGGCGCGCACGACCGACTGCGTCAAGCCGTCGACCAATTCGCGCACGCTGGCCGAGGCAGCACCTTGCGTGCCGTGGACGGCCAGGAAGGCCTTCATCATGGCGATGGCGATCTTGCTGGGCTCAAATGGAACCACCGCTCCGTTGCGGCGGATGATCTGGTAGTGGGTCAACACACTGCCTGCTGTGCCACGTGCGGTCTCTTCGGCGGCCGCCGGCTTCACGTCAGCGCGAACGGTTTGCGCAAGGGTGGTGATGTGCATGTTTCCTCTCGAAATCTTGTAACGGTCTACGCTGGATGGCGCGCTCCGCCTGTGTTCGGTGGTGCCCGGACGGGCTCGGAGCGCGTATCCGACTTGAAACCAGCAGACACTATATCTAGCGTTTGCTCTTGCTTCAAGACACTACAGGTAGTGTAAGCCCGGTGGCGTGTGGGCATGTGCCCAGGCCGCGGGGAGCACAAGCGTCCGGCACCCGCTTCGGCTCATCGCCGCTTGCTAGCATTGTGCGCAAGGCGCTGGCGGCGTTGGCATTGGAAACCAAGGGTCTGGCCACGCCAGACTGTTGCGCAGATGCGACCAGTCGAAGCCTGCGCCAGGGTCAAACTTGCGGCCAGGCGCAATGTGCTCGTGCCCGGCCACGTGGCAAATGGGGTAGCGTTCGGCCAGACGCCGGCACAAGCGCACGAGCGAATCGTATTGCGAGGCCTCGAAAGGCTGTCCCTCAAGGCCTTCGAGTTCGACACCCACCGAATCGTTGTTGCAATCACTGCGACCGCGGTACGCCGAACGCCCGGCGTGCCAGGCACGCCGATCACAACTGACGAACTGGATGATCTGTCCATCGCGACGGATCACGAAGTGAGATGACACGCGCAGGCCGCGCAGTCCTTCGAAGTACGGGTGCGCGCGCCAGTCCAAGCGGTTGGTGAACAGGCGCTCGATGCCATCGCCGCCATAGCTTGCGGGAGGCAGGCTGATGGAGTGCACCACGATCAGATCGACGTGAGCACCTGCGGGGCGCAGCCCATGGTTGGCCGATGGCCGATGCGCAAGCCCCGTCAGCCAGCCGTTGGACCAGATCGCCTGGTCCAGGGCGGCCTCAGGCGTCGTCGGCATCGATCCCGCCGGGCATGGGAATCTGCAGGCGCTCGATTCGATAGCGCATCTGTCGCAGCGAGATACCCAGGCGGGCCGCGGCGGCGGTGCGGTTGTAGGCATGGGCCTGCAAGGCACGCTGCAGGATCGAGCGCTCCAGGGTGTCCAGGTGCGCCTGCAGATCGTTGGGCAGATCGTCGATGGCGTCGGTGGGCGGGCCAAGCGCGGCTGAGGACACGCCTGCCTGGGTGGCAACGGGGCGGGCTGCTGCGGGGATGGCGGCGTCGCCCAATGCAAGGGCCCGGTGCAGGGCGTTCTCGAGTTCGCGCACATTGCCTGGGTAGTCGCCTTGCGACAGGCGTTCGATCAACTCGGGACTCGGCGCCACGGCCGGTGTCCCTGATTCGGCGGCGATGCGGTTTGCAAGTGCACCGACCAGCAGCGGGATGTCTTCGCGCCGCTCCCTCAATGCCGGCACGGCGATCTCGATGACCTGCAGCCGATAGAACAGATCCTGGCGAAAACGCCCCTCCTGCACCTCCTGGGCCAGGTCGCGGTGGCTGGCGCTCACGATGCGCACATCGACGGCTTCCTCTTGCGTGGCGCCCAAGGGCCGAATGCGACGCTCTTGTATGGCCCTCAGCAGTTTGGATTGCATCGCCAGGGGCAGTTCAGCAACTTCGTCCAGAAACAGCGTGCCCCCGTTGGCGGCCTGAAAGAATCCCGAACGGTCCTGGGTGGCGCCCGTGAAAGAGCCGCGTCGAGCCCCGAAGAACTCGGCTTCCAGCAAGGTCTCGGGAATCGCGCTGCAATTGACGGCGATCCAAGGCCCTGCGGCACGATGGCTGCACGCGTGCAGCGCCCGCGCCACCAGTTCCTTTCCCGTGCCGGATTCGCCCCGCACAATGACGGGCGCCATGCTGCGCGCCGCGCGCTCGATCATGGATTTCACCGCGCGGATCGCAGCCGATTCACCAACGATCAGGGCGAGGGCGCTTTGTGCAGCGCTGGACGAGGCACCGCTGCTTGCGCGATCACCGTGGGTGCTTGGACTGGAGGGCGTGGCGCCCGCTTCGCCGCTCCACCGCGAAGAGCGCAGGGCAGACGCCACCACCTGCCGGAACTGCGCCAGATCGACGGGTTTGGTCAGGTAGTCGAAGGCGCCGGTCTTGAGCGCCTCGACGGCATTTTCCGCCGAGCCATAGGCGGTCATCACCACGCAGCGTTCGCTGCGCTGCGCGCTGCGCAACTCATGCAGCAGCGCCAGACCCAGCCCGTCGGGCAGGCGCATGTCCGTGATCACGACTGAAAATGTTTCAGCCGCCAGCGCTTCCCGCGCGTCGGCCAGGCTGGCTGCCGTGCGAACGTTGTGCCCCTCGCGCAGCAAGGTGAGCTCGTAGAGCGTGCGCAAGTCCGGCTCGTCGTCGACGACAAGAATCGATGAGACGGGCTGGATGGACGGAGGGGGTGTGGTCATGCGTCAGACCAGGATGGTATCGGCCCCTGTCTCCTGCGCCGGCTGGGTCAGGCGGATGCGGATCACGAAGGCATTGCCGATGCGCGGTTTGTGTCCCGCGGCGACGCGGCGTTCGGTGCGCTGGTAGACGATGGCGGCACCGTGGCGCTCGCACAATTCACGGCAGATGAACAGGCCAAGACCCGTGGACCGGCTTTGCGACGAAAAGAAGGGTTCGAACAGGTGTTGCTCGACGCTCGGGTCCAGGGCCGGGCCGTCGCTCCAGACCTCGACATCGACCGATCCCGCCGGCGAGGAACCCAGGCGTGTGTGGACCTGCAGGCTGCCGGGCGCGCCACTGGCATGGCGCCGAGCGTTGTCCAGCAGGTTCACCATCACGCGGCGCAGGTGTTCGCGACCAAACTCCACCTCGGTCACCCCGGCACCCAGGTGCAGTTCTGGCACCAGGACGCTTGAAGCACCCAGGCGCCAGTCGGCACAGATCACGCGCACCTGCTCGTCCAGCATCAGGCGTTCGCTGATGCCTTCCTTGGGTTCGCGGGTGCGCCCGAGATCGAGGATTTCCTCGGCGATGCTCGCCAGGCGCTGCGCGTTGTCGCGCACGATGCCCGCCAGGCGCTTGTGGGCTGGTGACACCAGATCCTCGTCCAGCAGCGCGTTCGCCTGCAGGATGGCCGCGAGCGGGTTGCGGATCTCGTGGGCAACCGCCATCGACATGCGTCCCATGGACACCAGCTTCTCAGCGCGCAGGCGCGCTTGCATGGCGCGGGTGTCCTGAATGAACAGGACACACAGGCGGCTGGACGGGTTCGTGTCGACAGCCGCCAGTCGCGCGCGCACGTGCAACTGCCGCTGACCCTGGCCGGTCTGCCGAAGGCTCACGTCGGCGGTCTGACTTTCGCCGGACGCAAGCGCCCGCTCCACCAGCGCCACCAGGGGTTCCCAGGCCGGACGGTCCAGCAGGCGCAGCGGCAATTGCGCGGGCAGCCCGAGCTGTCCCAGCATCTGCATGGCAGCTGGGTTGGCCGACAGGGCGCGCAACGCGGTGTCAACGACCAGCACGCCATCGGCGAGGTTTTCGATGACGAGTTCATGGGCGTGCGCCTGGACAACGACGCTGCGCTGGCTGCGCCGGGCAATCTGTTCCTCGCGCGCCAGGCGCGTCGCCAGTTCGTGTGCCAGCAGCGCAATCAGGAAAAGACCCGCCCCCGTCAGCCCGGCCTGCACCAGGCGGGCACTGGCGTCGATTCCCGGCGCGTGGAGGTCGACCCAGCCCGCCAGGCCCAGCAGCGCCAGGGTGGCCGCGGCGGCTGTGCCCAGGCCCAACAGGCGGGTGCCCAGCACCGCGGCCTGCAGCACCGGCAGGGCGAACAGGGCCCCGTAGTTGAGCTGCCCCAGGGCCAGCCCCTGGACAACGGCACAGGCCAGCACATCAACCCCCACCGTGAACAGCCACTGGGCGGCAAAGGCGCTGGGGCGACGGGGTGCCCGACCGACGATGCGCCAGACCAGGGCCAGCACGAAGTACAGGGCCACCACGCCCAGGCTCCAGATGTCCACGGGAGGCGTGATCCAGCGCAGGACACCTTGTGTGGCCAGCAGCACCGCAGCGGTCACCACACGGGCGGTCATGAAGACCGACCACAGCCGCAGGTAGGAAGATTCCGACAGCGTCGCCTTGCCGTGGGCCAGGGACGGCGGCCCTTCCGGCATCAGCTCCGAATCAGGCGGCGCATCGGCGCGCGCTGACCCGGCTCGCCGTGTGGATCCCATGCTCACCCCGCGCCGATGCGCCGATGCTCAACGCTGCAGTAGTAGCGCGGTCCCGCATCGGCTGGCGCCGCATGGGCCTCGTCGCGCGGCAGGTGCAGTCCGCAGACGTGGCAACGCACCATCTCGATCTGTTTGGGTGCGGGTGGGGGTGCGGGTGGATTGGCTTGCGCGGGTTCATCGCGCTCCTCGCGGCGGTTGGCCTTCCACCAGAGCAAGGCCACCAGAATCACGAGGAAGACAACCAGGTACTTCATGTCGAGCCGCGTCCCAGCAGCACCTCCAGAACGAAGCGCGAGCCCACATAGGCCAACATCAGGAATCCCGCACCGAGATACAGAACCCGCGCCGCGCCACTGCCCCGCCAGCCAAAGCGCATGCGCCCAAACACCAGCACCGCGAACGTCAGCCACGCGAGGACCGAAAACACCGTCTTGTGGTCCAGGCGCAAACCGTTGCCCCCCTGTTCGGGCAAGGCATACCACGCACCTGCCAGCAGCGTGGCGCTCAACAGCACAAAGCCGATGTCGACCAGGCGAAAGGTCAGCCGCTCCAGCGTCAACAACGGAACGCCTCCCGGATCGCTGGTGGCCAGGCGCAAGCGCTTTTCGGCACGGGCCGAGAGCATCGCGTGCACCACGGCCGCTGCAAACAGGCCGTAGGAGCTGATGCCCAGCACGAGGTGGGTGGCAAACCCTGCAGATGCCTGGGCATGCATCGCGGTGCCGGGGTACAGGGTGGCCACCGTGACGGCGGCGATGCCCATGGCGCACAACCAGCGCCTGGCGCCCAGCGCCGGATAGGCACGGCTTTCCCAGGTGTGCACCGCCAGGACCAACCACGCCGTGAAGGACAGAACCGGAGCAAATCCGAATCGAACCGGATGGCCCAGTGCCGCGATCGCCAGCGTCGCCAGGTGCGCCACCAGGGCGGGCACCAAGACACGCGGCGAGCCTGTGGCCGCTGCCGCCGCATAGGCCAACAGGGCGACGACGGTGGCAACCCCGGCGCCCCAGGCATCAAGCGTCGTGCTGGATAGAATCATCACGACGGATTAGAACCGATCCCGGGCCTGGCATGAGGCCCGTGGGCGGCTCTTGAATCGCCTGCTGTGCCGGTGCCGCTTGGGGCCGGGCAGCCGATTGTCCTGCGCCGCCGGGACCGGATCACTTCGTCAGCTGCACCACCACCCCATGGCCTCCGCCCTTTCAGAACGCCTGTCGCGCCTTGTCAAACAGATGCGCGGCGAGGCCCGCATCACCGAATCCAATGTGCAGGACATGTTGCGCGAGGTGCGCATGGCCCTGCTCGAGGCCGATGTGGCCTTGCCCGTGGTCCGCGATTTTGTCGCCCGGGTCAAGGAAAAGGCGCTGGGGCAGGATGTGCAGGGCTCGCTCACACCGGGACAGGCCCTGGTGGGCATCGTCAACAAGGAGCTTGCTGCCACGATGGGGCCCGGCGACGGTGCCGCCGTGGCCGACATCAACCTCGCGGTGCAACCGCCGGCGGTCATTCTGATGGTCGGTCTGCAGGGGGCGGGCAAGACCACCACCACCGCCAAGCTGGCGCGCCACCTGATCAACAAGCGCAAGAAGAAGGTGATGACCGTGTCGGGCGACGTGTACCGTCCGGCGGCGATCGAACAGCTCAAGACCGTGACCGCGCAAGCCGGGGCCGAGTGGTTTCCCAGCACGCCGGATCAGAAGCCGCTGGAGATCGCGCGCGCGGCGCTGGACCACGCCAGCCGGCATTTCTTCGATGTGCTCATCGTCGATACGGCGGGCCGCCTGGCCATTGATGAAGCCATGATGGCCGAAGTGGCAGCGCTGCACGCGGCGCTCAAACCCGTCGAGACGCTGTTCGTTGTCGATGCGATGCAGGGCCAGGATGCGGTGAACACGGCCAAGGCCTTCGCCCAGACGCTCCCCCT
>CAYNWR010000134.1:0-7110 GCA_964400915.1 uncultured Burkholderiaceae bacterium | reverse complement strand
CCCACGCCGTGGCCGTCGGCCATTGCCAGACCATGAGCGCGGGGACCAGCCCGATCGCGCTTTGCACCACCAGCATCCAGAAGCTGATGGCCACGGCCGCGTCGGTGCGCGTGAGCGACTTCACCAGCACCACCGACACGGCAAACCCCAGCGCAGAGGCCAGCGCGATCAACTGCCCAGCCGACTGCTCGGCGTTGAGCGTGCCCGCACCCGGCCGCACGATCACCGCCACGCCCACCAGGCCCAGCGCGACAGCCAACCACTTGCGCCCGCTCATGCGTTCGCCCAGCACCCACACCGCCAGCGCGGCCGACCACAGCGGCATCGTGAATTCGATGGAGATCAGTTGCGCCAGCGGGATCAGCGTGAGGGCCACAAACCAACCGTATTGCGCGGCGTAGTGAACGGCGTTGCGCAGCACGTGCTGGGGCAGGCGCTGGGTGCGCACGGCGGCCAGACCGCCCGCTGCGCGCACCAGCGGCCACAGCAGGGCCATGCCCAGGGTCGATCGCATCAGCATGATCTGGAACACCGACAGCTCGCGCGCGGCCTCGCGCCCCGCCACGGCAATCACCACCATCAGCGTCAGCCAACCGGCCATCCAGGCGGCGGCGCGGCCGATGGAGGGGTTGACGGTGGTGGTGGCGGCGTTGGCGGTGGATGGCATGGGCTGGAGGGTAGCGGGACGACGGCGGGAATGCGCCTCACGTGCGATCGAAATCTGGTCATCGCTCGATTGCGTTCACGTCGTCTTCAGCGTCACGGCGCGGCCTGTGATCATCAAGGGGCTCACCCACTCGACGGACTCAAGCTGGATGACCTGCTGGCCTTGGATGCCGCCCTCAACTTGAACAGCGAAGAGGCCACTGCGGCCTGTCTATCCAATGTCTTGCAAGCCAAGGATGCGGGTCTGATCTCTGCAGCGCTGGGTGACCTCGCCTGCGCACCCAGCCAGACCCAGGCCATGAAGGCCCCAAAACCAGCCCAAACGGCCACCAACCGATGATTTCAAGCAAATTCGGCCTGTAGCGATCGTCAGATCTTGTTAGATAGCTATATTTACGATAGCAACTGCAGCAGCCGGTCTTGTCGACAGCCGGCCCGCCCTGGAGATCAGCGTTCGCAGGCGAAGCTGGCAGCCGCCTCCGCATCGCCGCCCTTGTAGCGCGCAACCAGCGGGTAGGGACACAGCGGGCGCGTGCGGCTGGCGGACCAGGTCGACGGCACGTCGGTATTGGCACCGCCGGCATTGCCGGTGCCCCGGGCTGCGGCCACGATGCGATCGGGCGCCACGCCACGCTCCACCCAGTCCACCAGGGCAGACAGCGCGTCGTACTGATCGGTGGCCGGGCCGCCGCGGGAATGACCCATGCCAGGCACACGAAAGAAACGCACCGCCTCTGCGGCACGGCCGCTCAGTCGCTGGTTCAGGCTGGTGTACCAGTCGGCGGTGTCGTCAATCGAGAACACACCGTCGGCCGCCCCGTGCACCACGATCATCTTGGCGCCACGCTTGCGCATGGCGTCCAGGTTGGTGGGGTCTGGCGGCGTCATCAGCGACATGGCGCTTTCGGTGTAGATGCTGCTGGTGGCGAAGATCTTGGGTGCATCGGTGTCGACATTGAAGTTCAGCGCGTAGTTGAGGGTGTCACTCAACGCGGTGGCAACCGGCGGCACCGAGAAGATGTGCGCCAGCGCCACCGGATCGCGCCCACCGCGCACGGAGTTGCGGAATTTCCAGTCGGCCCAGCCCGTCGCCGCCAGGCCCGGATCGTAGGCCCAGCGGGCATAGAGCGCTTCGCCCTTGCTGTTCCTGGCCCCGGCAAACACGTCGGCCACCACGGTTTTCTGGGCGCTGCTCAGGCACGAGCCATCACGCGCCGCACCGCAGGTCGGCACGTCGCGCGCCAGATCGAAGGCCGTGCGGCAAGCGTCAAGGTCCTGCACCAGGCCGTCGCTCAATCCGTCCAGCGCATCACATTTTGCGAGGATGGCATTGGCCACCAATCGGCGCTCGGCTTGTGTGAAGGCCGATTCCAAGTCGAAGTTGGGCGCTGTTCCGGTGGACGTCGCCACCTTGTTCCATTGCTGCGCGCCCCACAGCTGCGCCACCGCCGCCTTGGGCAGGTTGAAGCCGGGCGAGTTGGCCAGGAAGCCGTCGTATTCAACGGGCAGGCGGGCAGCAGCCACCATGGCGTGACGCCCGCCGTTGGATGTGCCGGCCATGTAGGAACGATCCGGTGCCTTGCCGTAGGCGTCGCGGATCAAGGCTTTGGCCATCGGCGTCAGGGCACGCACGGCCTGGTAGCCATAGTCCAGCCGAGCCTGGGGGTCGACACCAAACAAGGGGTTCTGCGCCGCGCTGTGGCCGGCATCGGAGCTGAGAACGGCAAAGCCCAGTTGCAGGCCATTGCGCAACAGGCCGCCGCTGCCGATGGAAGCACCGCCGTCGGCCACCACGACCACGCCGTCGGTACCGCCATTTCCCTGGTGCAGGAATCGCCCGTTCCAGTCCTTGGGCAGGCGCATCTGGAATCCGATGGCATAGGTCTGGCCATCGACGCTGCTGACACGATCGTTCATGCGACCGGTGACCAGGCAGTGCTCGCCCACGGGCTGGCCCGCGTTGGTCAAGGTGCCCGCTGCCACCACGCTCGCAGCCGTGACCGTGGTGCCCGCAAACGAAAAACTGGTGAGCGCGGTGCAGCTGGACAAGGGGGCCGCCTGGGCGGCAGACAGCTGCGGCAACTGATCGGAGTCGCCGCCGCCACAGGCCACGAGTGACAGGCTGGCCGCCAGTGCAGCCGCGATTGTTGGGGGATGTTTCATGGGTGTGTCTCCGTTGGGGTGGTTGTCCGGCGGATGGATGAATCAGCCGGTGTTGAGAAAGTGGCTCCGGCCCTGGCTTCTTGCAGAAAAGCCAACGCGGCGGTGTTGAAGCGCTCGGGCTGATCGCGCGGCACGGGATGGCCCGCGTCGTCGATGCTGGCCACAAGGGCCTGTGGCATGGCCCGGCAGACGTTGCGAAACACCTCCGCATGGATTTCGGGTGTGTTGCGGCCCGACACCAGCAGCACGGGGCAGGCCAGGTTGGCCAGCGCGGTGGGCGGCAGCAGGGGAAACTCGTTGCTGGACAAGGCGAGCATGCGCATCGCCCGGGCGCTGCGCAGTCGCCGGACCATGGCCTCGTCATCCAGCATGGCAGCCCCACTGGCGTGAATGCCCTGGGTCATCAGCTGAGCGCCCAGGCGGTCGTCGCCGCGACGAAAGGCGGCGTTGGCCGGTTCAACAACCGCCTGCCGAAAGCGCGCCAAAGCCGCCCGGCCTGTTGCGCTGAACTCGGCGTAGCACAGCATGGCCGGTTCTACGGCCACGATGGCAGCCACCCGCTGTGGCTGCTGAACTGCCAGGGCCAGCGCAATGAAGGCGCCGTAGGAGCTGGCCACCAGCACGGCCCGCTCGATGCCCAATACAGCCATGAACTGAGCCAGGTCCTGGGCTTCGATCAGGGCCGAGTGCTCGGGCGACAGCATGTCGTTGTGGTTCGGGTGGTTGTAGCGCCGGCTGTAGGTGGTGCAGTGGTATTGCGCACAGAACGTGGACCATTGCGGCAACCAGGTCTGCCAGTCCCCCATCACCCCATGAACAAAAATGAGCGGATCGCCCGAGCCACCCTGGGTGTAGTGAAGCTCCACACCGGATGGCAACAGGGCCCGCAGCGGGGGGCCTTCCAGTCCCGGTTCGCGCACCGCCACATTCATTCGAGCTTCAAGCCCGTCGCCAAGGACCGGTAGCGCTCTTCTTCCGCCAGCAAGAAGCGCCCAAACTCCGCGGGTGTCTGGAAGGGCACCGCCATGTCGCCCAGTTTGGCCCGGCGTTCGGTGAACTCCTTGTCGGCCAGGATGGACTGCACCGCCCGGCTGATGCGGTCCACCACGCCTGCAGGCATCTGGGGCGGCCCGGCCAGGGCGGCCCAGATCTCGATGACCACCCCTTTCACGGCTTGCGACTCGTTGACCGTGGGCAGCTCCGGCGCCGATGTCGGGCGCTTGTCCGACAACACCCCCAGCATGGTGAGCTTGCCGGCCCGCACCTGGGCCATGGCGGCCGGCAGGGTCATCATGCCCAGATCCAGCTGGCCGCCAAGCAGATCGTTGAGCAGCGGCGCGCCGCCCTTGTAGGGCACGCCCAGCAGATCGATGCCCGCCGCACGTTGCAAGGCCACCGTGGCAAAGGCCTGCAGCGAGGCATTGCCCGTGGTGCCCACGGTCAGGCCGTTGGGCTTCTGGCGCGCCAGGGTCACCAATTGGTCCAGGCTGCTCACACCCAGGCCCGGCCGTGCTGTCAGGGTCATCGGGGTGATCCCCACCTTGGCCAGCGGGGTGAAGTCACGCACGCTGTAGCCGGTCGCGCGATTGGCAATCGGCGTCACCACCATGTCGCTGGTGGTGCCAAACAACAAGGTGTAGCCGTCGGGCGCGCTGCGCAAGACACGCTGGGCCCCAATGGCACCCGAAGCGCCACCCAGGTTTTCCACCACCACGGGCTGGCCCAGGCGCTTGCCCAGTTCTTCGGCCATGCTGCGGGCGAGGTTGTCGGCAGCGCCCCCTGCGGCATTGGGAACCACCAGGGCGATAGGCCGGTCCGGGTAGTTGCCTTGTGCAAGTGCTGGCGCGCCAGCCAACGCGGCCACGGCAGCGAATACTGCCAACCAGGTGCGGCGGCTGGATGGTTCGGAAGGGACTATGGGCTTGTCTCGATGCGGTCTTGTCATGCGCCACATTGTCGGTTTCTGGATTTCACGTGAGTGCAAAAATTGGGATTTCATATAAGCTTTGCTTATTGCTTACCCCAGGCCTGAACATGAGCATCCCTTCTGCAACCGTGCTGCTGGCGCGCCTCATGGCCCGGGCGCGATTTCGGCACCTGCAGCTCTTCGTCAAGGTGGCGGCGCTGAGCAATCTCAAGCGCGCGGCGGAAGCCCTCAGCATCAGCCAGCCGGCAGCCACACAGCTGTTGGCCGATCTGGAGCGACTGGTCGATGTGAAGCTCTTCGACCGGCACGCGCGCGGCGTTCGCATCACAACCGCAGGCGAGGCGCTGCTGCCAGCAGCCCAACGCGCGCTGCAGGCCATGGCCGACGCCAGCGAGGTCGTGGCCGTTGTCAAGCAGCAGGGCGAAGGCGTTGTGCGGCTGGCCGCGATCACGGGCGCGATGTCCGGCTGGCTGGTGCATGTGCTGCCGGCCTTTGCACAAGAGGCGCCCACCCTGCAGATCCACGTCCTGGAGTGTGAAGTCGACCAGTGCGCACGACTGGTTTCTCAGCGGCAAGTGGATGTGGCCTTGTGCCGCGAGCCGGTTGCCATGCCCAGTGGATGCACCTTCCACCCGCGCCTGCCTGACGATTTTGTGGTGGCCTGCGGACTCCAGCACCCTCTGGCGCGCCGAAAGCGCGTCAACTGGGAGACGCTGGGTCGCGAGCGCTGGCTGCTGCCACCGGTGCAAAGTGCCGCCAGGCATGCGTTTGATCAGCGCATGCAGGCGCTGGGGGCATCGCCTGCCACCAGCCCGGTGGTCACCCGTGTGCCGGCCATCACCTGGGCGATGCTCCAGGGCGATCGCTTGCTGACCCTGGTGCCCTACGGCGTGGTGCGCCAACTGGTGGAGGCGCGGCAACTGGCCATCGTCGACACCAACCCCGCGCTGCCCTTCGCCCCGTTGGGTTGCTTGCTACCGGACACCGGTGTGGGGGAAGCCACCCGGCGTCTGCTCGACCACCTGGAAGCCTTTGCCCACCGACCCGCATGAACCGAGGACCCATCCATGCCAGAACCCACTGTGATGACGCCTGAACTCGGGCCCGAGCAGATGCAGGCCCTGGCGGCCAGCCTGCCCGTCGTGGCGCCGCAAGCCAGCCTGGTCTGGACCGCTGTTGTGGACATCGGTGCTCGCGAAGGCCTGGGGCCTTCCAGCCACGGAGAGCGTTTTGTTGTGCCCATTGTCGGCGGACATTTCTGGGGCGGTACGGGCTTTGAAGCATTCCGCGGATGGGTTCGCAGCGGAGGCGCCGACCGTCAGTTGCTGCGCCCCGATGGTGCCAAGGAGCTGCACGCGCTCTACGAAATGCAGACCGATGACGGCGCGGTGCTCACCATCGACAACCGCGTGCTGGTCGATGAATCCAGGCAACCCAAGCGCTATGCCCTGTCGCGCATCACGGTGGTCGCGCCGCAAGGCCCACATGGATGGATGAACCGCCGGCTGTTCGTGGGCACACTGCAGACCCTTCGGCCTGCGCGCGATGCGGTGGTCGTGCGGGGATTTCTGATGTCCGACTGAACGATGCAAGGCCGCCAGCGCAGCCCAAGACCGCCGGCTTGAAAAATGCGGCCATGGCGCCCAGGGCGAGCGCCAGACATCATCCATTTGCTATTGTTTTTGACGCAGGTCCAACACCCGCTTGGCCTTGCCCATGCTGCGCTCGATCCCGCCGGGGGCGCGCAATTCGGTGGTGACGGAGCTGCCCACATAGGCCTTGATGTCGTGTTCCAGTCGTGCCGCGGCCCGCCGCGCGGTGTCGTCGTCGGGCGCCAGGCCGGCGGCCACCTCCACCAGCACCGTCAGCGAATCCAGCGGCCCTTCGCGGCGCAGCACACATTGGTAGTGCGGGGTCAGCTCGGGTTGGCGCAGGATCAGCTCCTCGATCTGCGTGGGGAACACGTTCACGCCTCGCACGATCATCATGTCGTCGCTGCGGCCCGTCACCTTCTGCATGCGGCGCATGGTGCGGGCGGTGCCGGGCAGCAGACGGGTGAGGTCGCGCGTGCGGTAGCGGATGATGGGCATGGCCTCCTTGGTGAGGCTCGTGAACACCAACTCGCCGACCTCGCCGTCGGGCAGGGGCTCGCCCGTCTCGGGGTTGACGATTTCGGGGTAAAAGTGGTCTTCCCAGACGGTGGGGCCGTCCTTGGTTTCGACACACTCGCTGGCCACACCCGGCCCGATCACCTCCGACAAGCCATAGATGTCGACGGCGTCGATCCCCATGCGTTGCTCCAGCGCCAGGCGCATGTCGTTGGTCCAGGGTTCGGCGCCAAAGATGCCCACGCG
>CAYNWR010000133.1:0-7117 GCA_964400915.1 uncultured Burkholderiaceae bacterium | reverse complement strand
TCAGATAGATCACCTCGAAGACTGCCGCCAGGCGCTCGGCCCGTGCCTCGGCCTGCGGAACCTCGAACGGCACGCGCGCGGCACTCAGGGCCTTCTTGGCTCGCACGATGCGCTGTGCCACCGTGGGCTCGGGCACCAGCGTGGCGCGCGCAATTTCGGCGGTGCTCAGGCCGCCCAGCAGCTTGAGGGTCAGCGCGGTCTGTGCCTCTCGCGAGAGCACCGGATGGCAGGCCGTGAAGATCAGGCGCAACAGGTCGTCGCCAATGTCGTCACTGCGTGCCGCATCAAGCCCGTCCACAAAATCGGCAACCACCCCATCGCCTCGCGCCTGCGCATCGGCACCCAGCTCATCGTGCTTGTGGCTCAGCAAGGCCTGCCGACGCAACAGGTCCAGGGCCTTGTTCCGTGCGACCGTCATCAGCCAGGCGGCCGGGTTGTCGGGCAGACCATCACGGGGCCAGCGCTCCAGCGCGGTCAGCAAGGCGTCCTGTGCCAGGTCCTCGGCCGTCCCGACATCGCGCACCATGCGCGCCACACTGCCGATGATCCTGGCCGACTCGATGCGCCAGACGGCATCGATGCGCGCCCGCAGGTCATGCACCATGCGGTTTGGCCGCCAGCACCTGCTGGCGCAGATGCTCTTCCTGTTCGCGCAGTTGCGGGGTGAGCGCGTCGCCAAAATCCTCCGCCTCGAAGATCGGACGGATTTCCAGATCGGAATCGCCCGGCATGGGGTTCGGGCAGCGGCGCGCCCATTCGATGGCTTCGTCCAGCGAACGGATCTGCCAGATCCAGAACCCGGCCACCAGTTCGTCGGGCTGCCCAAACGGCCCCTCGACCAGCGTGCGCGAGGCACCCGAGAAGCGCAGGCGGACCCCGCGCGAGCTGGGGTGCAGGCCTTCGCCCGCCAGCAGCACACCGGCCTTCACCAGCTCTTCGTTGAAGCGCCCCATCGCCGCCATCAGCTCGGTACCCGGCATCACGCCCGCCTCGGATTCGGCACTTGCCTTGACCAGAACCATCACACGCATGTCAGTCCTCCGCGATCCAAAAACCCATGACGGTGCGTGCCCACCATGGCCAGCACCTGTCGCACGACGAGCCAGGCAGGCCACTTTCGACCATTCGACGCACAATCGTGTCCATCATGCAATTTCTGCTGCTCGTCTACACCGATCCCGAACGGCTTGGCGCCTTGTCCGAAGCCGAATACGCCCACCACATGCGCAACTGTCTGCACCATGCCGACGAATGGCAGGCCAGTGGCAAGCTGCTGGCTTTCCAGCAACTGCAGCCATGCACCACCGCCCGCTCCGTGCGCGTGCGGGAAGGGCGGACACACATCGTGGACGGGCCCTTTGCCGAAACCAAGGAGATGCTGGCGGGATTCAACCTCATCGAGGCCGAATCGATGGATGAAGCGGTGCGCATGGCCCAGACGTTTCCCTGGACACAATACGGTTGCATCGAGGTGCGGCCCGTGCGCGATATCGAAGCAGTACGCCATCGCGTGGGCGCCTGATCTCGAAGGCCGCCGGACATCACCTACTGCAGCTCCATGACGCGGGTGGCGGACGACATCCAGTCTTCGCACCAGTCATTGAATGCTTCGATCGGGATGGGCCGGCTCATGTGATACCCCTGGCCCTCGTCACAACCGTAGTCCCGCAACTTGAGCAGGATGGCCCGGCTCTCGACCCCTTCGGCCACCACCGACAACCCCAGGTTGTGGGCCAGGTCGATCGTGGACTGCACGATCTTCTCGTCGTCCGCGCTCTTTTCCATGCCCATGACGAAGGACTTGTCGATCTTGAGTTCGTCCACGGGCAGTCGCCGGATGTAGGCCAGGGACGAATAACCGGTGCCGTAGTCGTCAATCGCCAGCTTGAAGCCCAGGGCTGACAGGCGGTTCAGGGTGGCTTGCGCGCGCTGCGGGTCGTCGATGATGGCGCTTTCCGTGATCTCGAGGCAAAACCCGTTGGGCTCAACCCCGTGCTCCCGAAGCAGCCCCATCAGCTTGGCTGGCAGGTCCTGATCGAGCAGGTCGCGCGTGGACAGATTGACCGCGATGCGCAGGTGCATGTCAGGTCGCTGCACCTCGCGCCAATGGCGAGCCGCGGCACCCACCATCCACAAGGTGAGCTGGCGAATGAAACCCGTCTGCTCGGCAAAGGGAATGAATTCCGCCGGGCTCACCATGCCTCGGACAGGGTGTTGCCAACGCACCAGGGCTTCGGCTCCCACCACCAGGCCGGTGCGCACCGCCACCTTGGGCTGCAGGAACAGGCGCAGCTCGCCGTTTTCGAGTGCCTGGCGCAGATCGCTGAGCATCGACAGCGTCTGTGGGCTTGCCACATCCAGTGCCGCCTCGTACACACAGACGCCGGTCGACTGGCGCTTGGCGGCGTACATCGCGATTTCGGCGTGTGCCATCAGGGTATCGGCGTCCTGACCGTGCTGTGGCCAGGCTGCGATGCCCAGGCCTGCGCTCATGTCCACCGTTTGTTGTTCGTGCGTCATCGGCACTTCGAAGGACCGGGCAATGCGTTTGGCCATCTCGGTCGCACGCAGTGCGTCGTCCCCGATCAGCAGCATGGCGAACTCGTCGCCGCCCAGGCGTGCCACGAAATCACCCATGGGCGCCGAGGCATCCTCGTCAACGCCGCTGCGTCGATCGCTACCCAGTTGACGGCGCGCGATGCGCCGATCCCCCCGGTGCCTGGTCTGTGCCTGCAGGCGCAATCCGACGGACTTCAGGAGCTTGTCGCCAAAGGCATAGCCCAGCACGTCGTTGACGTGTTTGAGGCGATCCAGATCCAGCATGATGACAGCCACATGTTCGTGCCGGCCGCGCTGGGGATCGATGGCGATGGCAAGCATTTCGTTGAAGTGGACGCGGTTGGGCAGGCCGGTCAGGCGATCCCAGTAGGCCAGCCGCCGGATCTGGCGCTGCTGCCGGTCCACGTTCACGCGCATGTGATCGAAGGCACTCGCCAGTTCGCCGATCTCGTCGCGGCGGTCGATCTGGTCCAGGCTCTGGCGATAGTCCCCTTGCCCAATGCGCACGCTGGCGTCCACCAGCAGACGCAGTGGCGTGGTCAGCCATCGCGCCGCCAGGGCACTGCCCACGGCGAACAGCACCAGGCCGGCCGCCGTGATGGCCGCCAGCAACCATTGCAGGCGGCGATAGGGCGCCAGGGCGTCTTCGTACGAGCGCAGCAGCAGGGTGCGCACATCGCCGCCGGTTCCGGGCAAGGTCACGATGCGCAGGACATGGCGGTCGCCCTGCAGCGACAGGACCTCGGCCATGGGCTCCCCCGCCCGCATGGAATCGAACAAGGGGCCAGGCAGGGTGCTCACCAGCACCTCCGGTCGCTCGCCCGCCTGGCCACGGGTCAGGACCACGTGATCGCCAGACACGTCGCGCATGCTGCCGACCAGGTTCTGGTCGATCGGGAAGCCCATCAAGACCCAGGCGACCACAAGGGGTGCCCGGGCCGGGACCATGACGAACTGAAAGGCCTTGCCGCCCACCAGCGCCACCCGCGCCCCGTCTGGCTGCGTGGCCAGGGCGGCGGCGACCTGCTGCAGCACGGCACGGTTCGCCGCGTCGTCGTTGCCTTCGCCGGTCGCCCGAATCTGGAACTGCGGATCCAGCAGCGCCGTGATGTCGGCTGAGATGCGTGCCCCATGGTTGGTCAGTGCCGATCGGATGGTTTCGACATCCCCCGACAGCACGGCGGCCCGGAAGCCAAAATCCGATGCCAGCAAGGCCGCCCCCTGGCGCAGCCGTTGAGCGTGTTGGTCGAGGATGCGCAGCCACACGCGCTCGGACACCTGCAACTCGTTGTTGACCTGCGCCAGCGTGCTGCGTTCCACACTCAGCCGAACCACCAGCAGGACCGTGACCTGCACCAGCAGCAGCAGCAACAAGGACCAGGCAACAATCCGGGCACCCAGCCCCATCCGGCGCACCCGCCCGCCCGAGGTTCGGGTGCCGGCCCCGCTCATGGTGGCGCGATGGGCAGCTTGACTTGCACACCCGCGCCGCTGGAAGCCACATTCAGCGCTTGATCCAGCGCGGGCGCGCCAACGGGCAGATCGGGATGCCAGACGCGCAAGCGATAGGAACCTGGGGGCACCTCGATCTGGACCTTTCCATTGCTCACCGATCGCGCGTGATACGGGGTTTCGACCACCACCACCCAGGCCGCCATCTGGTCATGGATGTTGCACCCCAGCACCACGATGCCCGGCCGGTCGAACACCACCGGATTGCCCGGGTTGCCGATGTACAGCTTGATCTCGAAGGTCTTGGCCTGCGAGAACGAATAGACGTGGTGGCGGACGGTGTCCTTGTTGGGAAAACTGACGCTGGACCCGACCGGCACCACCGTCACCTGGGGTTGAAACTGCTTGGCCACCTGGGCAATTTCGACACCCTGCGCTGGCCTAAGCGCGGCCCGGGCTTCGCGCGACTCCAGAAACACCACGGCGTCGGCCAGTGGCTTGCCCTGGCTGCCCTGCACCTCCACCTGCACCACCGCCGCCTGGGCACCACACGCCGCAACCAGCAGGCCCAAGCACCCGCTCCAACGGGCCCAGCCCCTGCCAGACCAGGCGCGCTCCGTCATGGTTCGATGGCCAGGCCCACGATGGGGCTGCCGTCATCGATGCGTCCGATGCGTTGTGCGCGCCCGCTGATCAGGTCGACCAGGTAAAGAGCCGTTGGTGTGCTGCCGGTGGTGCGAATCGCCGCCAGGGGCGTGTTGTCCACGTCCGAGATGTCAAACGCGGCATCGGCCATGGCGGCCAGGCCCAGGGACCCCACCGAACGAAGTCGGCCTGTGTTGGGGGACACGACAGGCACCAGGCCTTCCAGAGACCCCTGTATCACCAGGTGGCCTGTTGCGCGATCGATGGCGTAGTTGGTGGTGAGTTTTTCGTCGCGCTTGTTGTAGGTGTAGGCAGCCGCCACCAACTGGGGCCGCACGCCCGCATGACGGTCACCCGCTTCATAGGTCAAGGTCCCATCGGTCTGGGTTCCGGTCTGGTCGGGGTTTGAATCAACGAGTGCGCCGGTGTCGGGATGCAGTCTGGCATTGGTTCCGTTGGGCAGCACCAGGCGGATCCGGTCGGCGGCGGGGTTGAAGTCAAATCCCACCGCGGCGTCGGGTAGCGGCAGCCCGATCGGTGCACCGCCCACGGGACGCAAATCGCCGCGCGGCAGGTCCACGGTGTACAAACGGCCCGTCTGGCTCAGCGCGTACAGGACACCGCGGGCCACGCGAAAATCGATGCCGACAATGCGCTCACCCGCTGCCAGCCCCCGCAGAGGGCGCCGATCCAGGATCACGCCCGGTTGACCGGCATTGAAGCGCAGCAACTCCATGCGCTCGTTGACGGCAAACACGATTTCCTTGCGCGGTGGCCCCTGGGGCTCAGGCAGGGACGCGCAGGCACTGAGGATCAGGGCACAGGCCACCATCAGCGACGCGAGCGGCCCGTTCCGCATCCACCTGTTGGTCGATAGCGATTTCTTCATCGAATGTCTCCTGCTGTGGACCCGATCGGAGTCCATCCTAGCCACCCCCTGAAAAACCCCACATCGACAAGGTGAAGCCCGTCGATAGGCCGGATTCTGTGTGCCGGGGTTTCCCCCGGCATGACCGCCATTCATCTGGGCCGCGGGTCGCCCACACGGCTCGGTGCCACCTACCCGCACACTGCCGCCGGAGCCAGCGGCCGAACGCGTTGCGACTTGCGCCGCCACGCACGACGTGTGCCTATTTGGTGTTGCTGCGCGTAGAGATTGCCCGTTTCACCCGTACTTAAACGGCTCGTCTCTGTTGCTCTGATCCTCACCTCACGGTGGAGAGGTGTTACCTCCTACGCCGCCCTGCGCAGTCCGGACCTTCCTCCAGTGCGCCCTTTCGGGTGGTTGCACCAGCGGCGGTCTGACGGGCTTCACGGATGCCATTATCGCGGTGGCATGATCGGCGCGCACCATGATCCGCATCGGCGAACTCAAACTCAAGCTTGATCAGGCCGCGGCGCCGGCCCCCGAGTTGCAGGCCGTGCTGCGCCAGGCAGCGGCCGCGGCGATGGGCGTGCCCACCGACGCCGTCGAGCAATTGACCGTGTTCAAGCGCAGTTTTGATGCCCGCCAGCGCGATCTGCAGGTGGTCTTTATCGTCGACGCGGCCTTGTCCGAACCCGGCCAAGAGTCCCGCGTCTTGCAGCGCCTGCAGGGCCGCGCCCACATCGGGCCGACGCCAGCCATGGGCTGGACACCCCCAGTGCTGCCCCGGCGGGCCGAGGGCGACCTGCGCCCGGTGGTGATCGGCTTTGGCCCCTGTGGCATCTTTGCCGCCCTGTGCCTGGCGCAGATGGGCCTGTCCCCCATCGTGCTGGAGCGCGGCAAGCCCGTGCGCGAGCGCACGCAGGACACCTGGGGTCTGTGGCGGCGTGGGGTGCTGGACCCCGAAAGCAATGTGCAGTTTGGCGAAGGCGGCGCGGGCACGTTTTCCGACGGCAAGTTGTACAGCCAGATCCGCGACCCGCGCCACCTGGGTCGCAAGGTGCTCGAGGATTTTGTGGCTGCCGGTGCACCCGAGGACATCCTGACCGACGCCCATCCCCACATCGGCACCTTCCGTCTGGTGAAGATGGTGGAAAACCTGCGCGAGCGCATCACGCAGCTGGGTGGCGAGATCCGCTTTCAACACAAGGTACAGGCCCTGCTGCTGGCGCCGGATGCGGCCTCAGGCCATCAGCGCGTGCAAGGCCTGCGCGTGCTCGACCAGGCCCGCGGGGTCGAATCCGACCTGGCCTGCGAGCGCGTGGTGCTGGCCGTGGGTCACAGCGCTCGCGACACGTTCTTGGCGCTGCATCGCTCGGGGGTGGCGATCGAGGCCAAGGCTTTCTCGATCGGTGCCCGCATCGAGCACCCGCAAAGCCTGATCGACCAGGCGCGCTGGGGGCGGCACGCGGGGCACCCGCTGCTGGGTGCTGCCGACTACAAGCTGGTGCACCACGCCAGCAACGGGCGCACAGCCTACAGCTTTTGTATGTGTCCCGGCGGTTTCATCGTGCCGGCGGCCACAAACAACGGCGA